>JAHDFG010000009.1:0-9182 GCA_020628265.1 Pseudooctadecabacter sp.
TATCCGCTGTCGATTGATTTCACGCCTGAGTATGGCGATCCGGCAGGCATCAACCTTCTGGTGGCACAGGACAATATGGTCATTGTTGTATCTGGTGACCCAGACGCAATGATCTATGAACTCAGCGCCGATCAATATGGCATGACCCTTGCAAGCCTTGAGGGAGAACCCGCCGAAGAAGTCGCGATCGAAGACGCAACGCTGGCCATGCGAGACATCAGTGGCCGGTATTCCGTGGCTGGCGATGAACTGGTCGAAATCGGGTACGAATTCTCGATGGGTGCGCTCGATCTCGATCTGAACTTTACAGAGATCGGCGGGCCCGGAACAATCATGGCCCTGGTGGATGTTGCCAACATTGCAATGACCGCCGACATCACCATGCCTTCTGACATGGACATGAACGATGAAATGCCGCCCTTCGCGGACGGTTTGGCCATGGTGGGCGGCTATACGTTCGACTCAGCGTCCTACGAATTCGACGTCGATGCCGATGGGGAGGCCTTCTCGGGCACAGCCTCAGCCGGTAGCGGCGCACTCGATTTCAGGGCAGATTACGATGGCGTGGCCTATTCGGGCGGCACGTCGGACATCGCGGTGAACCTGCTTGTCCCGAACGAGTTCCCGTTCCCGATCGAGGTTTCCATGGCCGAATACGGCTTTGACTTCCTGATCCCGCTCAGCCAAGGCGAAGGTGGCCCGCAGGACGCACGGATTGCCTTTAACCTCACGGAGCTGGCGATCAGCGACACCATCTGGAACCTCGGTGATCCGCAACAGATCCTGCCGCGGGAACCTTTGACAGTTGCGCTTGGGCTGGATGCTGCGGTGACACCGTTCTTTGACTTCCTTGATCCCGAACAACAGGAAGCCATGATGATGACCGACGTTCCGGGTGAGCTGAACAGCGTCGACATCACCAACCTGACCATCAAAGGCGCAGGTGCCGAGATCACGGGCGACGGTGCCTTCACCTTCGACAACGCAGACCTTGAAACCTTCGATGGCTTCCCGCGCCCGCAGGGTGAGATGTCCTTCGCGATCAACGGCGTCAATGGATTGGTGGATAAGCTGATCGAAATGGGGCTGATCCCACAGGAAGAAGCGATGATGCCCCGTATGATGCTGGGTATGTTCGCGACCCCGGTCGGCGACGATATGCTGACCTCTACAATTGGAGTGAATGCCGAGGGCCACGTCCTCGCCAACGGTCAGCGGCTGCGCTAAGCTGACCTAAGCCAGTAAAATCGGCGGCACCGGAAATGGTGCCGCCACATTATTTTGGGAGACCCCGTATGTCGTATCGCTTGGCAACAAGCCTCATTGCCCTGTCTTCTGCCATCGCTGCCCCTGTTGCGGCCGATGTCAGTGCCGCAGACGTCTTTTCGAACCAGCAAGCTTTGGTTTCAGCCCTTGGTGGGACCTACAGCGGGACCCTTGGCGCGGACGGCACTGTCAGCCCCGAGATCAACTTCATCCTGCCCGAAGGCGCAGCCAGCCTGCAGGTCAAGGTCAGCGAATACACCATCACGGACAACGGCGACGGCAGCGTCACGATGACCTACCCCTCTCCGATGACCATCAGCATGTCGGGCGGCGCACCGAGCGAAGGGTCCTTCGATCTTGAGATGATCCTGACCCACGATGGTTACACGTCCATCGCAACCGGCGACGCGGGCGACGTGACCTATGATACCAACGCCCAAGGTCTGCGGCTTGAATTCGCGAACTTGACAGTCGACGACGGCCAAGCCATCGACATGGATGTATCCGGCTTCCTGACGATGACCGAATACACCGCCGACACCCGCATCCAAGAGGGCAACCTCATCACCGTGACGTCCACGTCCACCACAGGACAGAGCGAGGCGGATTTCTCGTTCGGCGCGGAAAACATCGTGTCGAACTCCACCCAGTCCACAATGCCGCTGCAGACATCCATTCTGGCAACTTTGCCCGTTGGCGGCTCTGACCTGATGAACCTCTCAGCCGCCTTGCGCGACGGTCTGTCTGTTGTGATGACAAGCGCGGGCGAAGGGAGCGCCTCCACATCGGAAACGTTCTTGAATGGCGAACTGATGAACCGTCAGGTTACATCCACGGGTCCGCAAACAGCCAATGCTGCCTTTGACGCGGACGGCCTGCGGTTCGACGTTGAAGCCTCCGACTTCAGCATTTCGATGAACGACCCGCTGATCTTTCCGGGCGATCTGGACTTCGCGATCGAAGCGGTGACTGCGAACTACGACGTTCCGGTTAACGCGTCCGAGGATGAACAGGACTTCCGTATCGCAACCAGCATGTCTGGCCTTACCATGGGTGACACCATCTGGAACCTGTTTGATCCGGCCGCTCAACTGCCCCGCGATCCGGCAGAGATTACCTTCGACATCACCGGTGTCGGCACAAGCGGCATAGACCTTCTCGATTTTGCCGCGATGGCGCAGATGTTCGGCCCGCCGCCCGTGCAGGTTGACGAAGTGACCGTCGAAAACCTCAAGATCGCTGTGGTCGGGGCCGAGGCAACCGCCGCTGGCGCGTTCACCTTCGACTGGACGGATTTCAACACAATCCCAGGCGTTCCACGTCCGGAAGGCACGTTGACGGTCAACCTCAATGGCGCGAACGCGTTGATGGACACATTGGTCGCCATGGGCTTCATCGCCGAGAACGACTTGATGATGCCGCGCATGATGTTGGGCATGTTTGCCAACCCCGTGGGTGATGACATGCTGGAATCCGTGATCGAAGTGAACGAGCAGGGGCACGTCCTCGCAAACGGCCAGCGCCTTCAGTAACACACGTCGGGGGCCGCAGCCCTTGCAGGCGGCCCCCTGACGGACTACCTCGCTGGGATCGGAAAGGACGTTCCATGACCCATTCGCTCGGCGATCTGACCCAAAAAATGCTAGAAGCAGCCCGCGCCGCCGGTGCGGATGCCGCCGATGCGGTAGCCATCGACGGCACCTCCGTCTCCATTGATGTTCGGGCGGGCGCCTTGGAAGAGGCCCAGCGCTCTGAAGCAACGGATATCGGGCTACGGGTGTTTGTCGGCCAGAAGTCCGCAAACGTCTCCGCATCAGACACATCCGACCGCACGATTGACGAAATGGCCGCACGGGCAGTCGCCATGGCCGGCGAAGCGCCGGACGACCCCCACGCCGGCCTTGCCGACCCCGATCAACTGGCAACCGATCTGGACTATGCCCGCCTTGATCTGGTGGACCCGAACGAGCCTGACCCCGCATGGCTGGAAGACCAAGCCCGCGAAGCCGAAGACGCCGCTCTGTCCGTCGCTGGTGTTGCGCAGGCCCAAGGGGCAACCGCCAGCTACGGACGCCGCCGCGTGCATCTGGCCGCGACCAACGGCTTTTCGGGGGGCTATGAAAGCACGGGCCATTCACTGAGCTGTGTTGCAATCTCCGGCTCCGGAACGGAAATGGAGCGCGACTATGACTACGACAGCCGAGTCCACCTCTCGGACCGTCGCGCAGCAGCCGAGATCGGCCGCATTGCCGGTGAACGAGCAGCCGAACGACACGGAGCCCGCAAGCCCAAGACCGGCACCTACCCAGTGGTTTTTGACGAGAGGATCGCATCCTCGCTGATTGGCCACCTGCTGCAGGCCAGCAACGGCGCAATGGTCGCGCGTGGATCAAGCTGGCTGCTCGACAAGGTCGGCGAACGGGTTTTGCCCGAAGGCATTGACCTTCTGGAAACGCCCCAACGTCCTCGCAAATCGGGCTCCCGTCTGTTTGACGGTGAGGGTCTGCCGACCAATGACCGCATGATTGTCGAAGATGGTGTTCTAACAGGCTGGACCCTTGATCTGGCGACGGGCCGTAAACTGGGTCTGCCCAGCACCGGCAACGCCGCACGCGGCACATCCGGCGCACCTTCGCCGTCCGTAACCCATGTGACCTTGACCCAAGGCCGTCAGTCCCGCGCCGAATTGCTTTCGGACATGGGAACGGGCCTACTGATCACCTCGATGATCGGGTCGACGATCAACCCGAACACGGGCGACTATTCCCGTGGGGCATCGGGCTTCTGGGTCGAGAACGGAGAGCTTGCCTATCCGGTGAACGAATGCACCGTCGCAGGCAACCTGCACGACATGTTGGCGCGGATCGTTCCGGCCAACGACGCGCGCGACCACCTCAGCCGCGTTGTGCCGAGCCTGATGATTGACGGGTTGACCCTCGCAGGTGCGTAATGCGGACCTGACCCTCCTGATGGATGCCGCCCGCACTGCGGGTGACATCGCATTGCGCTATTTCAACGCCGCCCCCGAGGTTTGGGAAAAGTCCGACGGTCAGGGCCCCGTGACCGAGGCCGATCTGGCTGTGAACCGTCAGCTTGAGGCCGATTTGACGTCTGCCCGCCCGGACTATGGTTGGCTGTCCGAGGAAACCGAGGACGGACAAGACCGTCAGCGCACGGAGCGCCAGTTCATCGTTGATCCGATTGATGGGACACGGTCGTTCATAGACGGGGCGAAGGACTGGGCCCATTCACTGGCGATTACCGAGAATGGTGCACCCATCGCCGCTGCGATCTACCTGCCTGCGCGGGATCTTTTGTACGCCGCGGCCTTGGGGGACGGTGCCACCTGCAATGGCGAGCCCATCATGGCAAACGGCCACAAGCAGTTGTCTGACGCAACCGTGTTATCTGCGAAACCGAACCTCGATCAAAGGTTCTGGGGCGGGCCACCCCCACCTTTCAAACGCACCTTCCGGTCATCCCTCGCCTATCGCCTCGCCCTTGTGGCGGAGGGCCGGTTTGATGCCATGTTGACCCTTCGCCCGACGTGGGAATGGGATGTTGCCGCTGGCAGTCTGATCGTCACCGAGGCCGGAGGGTCGGTCAGTGATCAACGCGGAAACAGGCCCCTTTTCAACAACCCCCATCCACAGATCGACGGCATGGTCGCAGCCGGCGGTATTCACCATGAGCTGATCACTGCGCTTGCCTGATTGCTTTACCCCCTGCCCCGCAACGCCTAGTGTCCGACCGATGTCAACTTTAGCAGGTGCCCCATGACCCAACGCCTTCACCTTGTCTTCGGCGGAGAGCTGATCGACCCCACCAAGAACGCTTTCAAAAACGTCGATGACATCCATATCGTCGGCATGTTTCCCAATTATGAGGCCGCCTTCAATGCATGGAAGGCCGAGGCCCAGCGCACCGTCGACAATGCCCACATGCGGTACTTCATTGCGCATATTCACCGTCTTCGCGACGAAGAAGCGGCCGCTTCCCCAACGGAAGAACTCGGCTAGGATCGGAGTTGGCGCGTGATCTGGCTTCATTGCGGCGACCCCGACAACGTTGCGACGACACTTTCTCTCGCAGCGCGCATCCTTTTGGAGGATGCCGATCTTGATGTCCTGATTACCGCTGATGCAACCACGCTCCCGCTTTTTGAGGGGCTGCCAAAGGGTGCTTCGACAGTCGTGGTGCCACCTGACAGCCCAACACGCGCCAAAGAGTTTCTGGACAAATGGATGCCCTCTTCGTTGGTGTGGATCGGGGGGATGCTCAGGCCATCCCTGCTCCGGTCGGTTGAGCGCGGGGGCATTAATGCGGTCTTGATCAATGCGCGGATCAATGGGGTCCTTGGCCCCGGGCCCCGGTGGCTTCCCCGCGCGGCGCGGACCGCTGTTCAACCGTTCCACCGTATCCTGACGGCCGATGGTGCCACCGCCACGCGGCTTCGGCGGGGTGGTGTGTCCCCTGACAAGGTCGAGGCAACAGGTCCGATCACCGAAGACCCCATGCCGCCGACCTTTGATCAGAACGAGATGGCCGTCATGGCTGAGGCGATCGGCACCCGTCCTTGCTGGTTTGCCTCAGGTATCACCGCGCGGGAAGTTTCACATATGGCGGCCGCACACATGGCGGCCAGCCGGAAATCCCATCGGATGCTGCTTCTGATTACACCCAATGACCTCGAGGATGGCGCCGACGTTGCGCAGATTCTCCGCGAGGCCGGACTGCAAGTCGGTCTGCGTTCGGATGGGGATGATCCCCTGCCTGAGCATCAGGCCTACGTGGCCGATCTGCCGGATGAGGCGGGCCTTTGGTACCGTATTGCCCCCCTCACGTTTATTGGGGGCAGCATGAGCAGTGGCGCGACCGTCTCCCCCTTTGATCCCATTACCGTGGGCTCGGCAGTGATCCACGCCACAAACAAGGGTCCGTTCCGGGCACATTTCGAACGGCTTTCAAACGTGCAAGCCTGTCGGGAGGTTCGCACAGCCGCCGAACTTGGCATCGCGATCGGGACGCTGTCCTCACCTGAACAATCCGCACGAATGGCTTTGGCGGGCTGGGAAGAAATTACGCGGAACGCGGAGGTCGTCAACTCCATCATTCGCGGTGCACTTGGCCATTTTGAAGAGGCGGAGGGCGTCCGATGAAGCCGCCCCTGTTCTGGTACAAAAAGGGAAGTCTGCGCGCTCGGCTTCTTGCGCCTCTAGCGGCACTCTATGCGGCAGCAACAGCCCGCCGTGTCCGCAGTATGCCCGACCATACTGCGAGCGTGCCAGTCATCTGCATCGGCAACATCAATGCGGGCGGAACCGGCAAAACCCCCACGGCCATCGCGTTGACCCAACACCTGACCAAGATGGGCCAGACGGTTCACCTTGTCAGCCGTGGTTATGGCGGATCTCTCGCCGGTCCTGTTCGGGTCGACCCTGCGAACCATTCCGCAGCCGACGTGGGCGACGAGCCGCTTTTGCTCGCGGCCTTTGCAACCACGTGGGTTTCAAAGGACCGTGCAGCGGGGGTAAGGGCGGCCGAACAGGACGGGGCCAGCGTGATCCTGCTCGACGACGGGTTCCAGAACCCGAGCGTCAAAAAAGACCTATCGATTGTCGTGGTGGATGCCATCAAAAGTTTCGGGAACGAGAGGGTCATGCCTGCAGGCCCATTGCGCGAACCGATTTCTGCAGGGCTGGCCCGCGCAGATGCCTTGTTGGTCATTGGACCGGATACTGCGCGCGCACGCTTCCAGCCCGCATTGCCTGATGCATGCCTCCGTCTTGATGGCAGGCTTGATCCGCTGCCAACGGGCATGCCGCTTGCCGGGCTGCCCGTGCTGGCCTTTGCGGGGATCGGTCACCCCGAGAAATTCTTTGCCACCCTTCGTGACCTCGGTGCAGACGTGGTTCGCGGGGAGGCGCTGGACGATCACCAGCCCCTCACGGAAAGCCTGATGACCCGCTTGGAGACCGAGGCGAAACTGCGGGGCCTACACATGGTCACGACCGAGAAAGATGCAGTGCGTTTGCCAGACAGCTTCCGCGCCAAGGTAACGACAATACCGGTGCGCCTGTCCCTTGCCGACTGGTCGGCACTCGATGCCCGTCTGGCAACGATCGGTATCAGCCCTTCGTAAGGTTCTGATGTTGGCCCAAGGTCGGGGCCGGTTCATCGAGTGAAAGATCCGCATCCGAGAATCGCATCGGCGGGCGAACGGACGGCACACCATTCAAGTCCAGCTGCAACCCGCGGGCGATAACCTGTGGATCGGCAAAGACGTCTTCCATCGTGTTGATCGGACCTGCCGGAACACCTGCATCCTCACAGGCCTGCAACATTCGGTCTCGCGCGAATGACTTAAGCGCAGCCGCCAGCTGCGGCACCAGTTGGTCGCGGTTCTTCAGGCGGGCCGGATTGGTGGCGTACTTCGGATCGTCCGCCAGTTCCCCTAACCCCAATACGCCGCAGAGCGCCTTGAACTGGCTGTCGTTGCCGACCGCGATGATCATATGCCCGTCAGACACCTCGAAAACCTGATAAGGCACGATGTTAGGGTGTGCATTGCCAAGACGCTGCGGGGATTGTCCTGTCGCCAGATAATTCATCGCCTGATTGGCCGTCGTCGCAACCGCCACATCAAGCAAAGCCAGATCAATGTGTTGCCCACGCCCCGTTGACGTGCGTTGGTGCAACGCCGCGAGGATCGCATTCGACGCGTAAAGGCCGGTGTAGATATCCGTCACAGCCACGCCCACCTTCTGGGGCTGGCCGTCAGGCTCGCCCGTCACTGACATCAGTCCGGACATGCCCTGAATGATGTAGTCATAGCCTGCGCGATGCGCATAAGGGCCGGTCTGGCCAAAACCGGTGATGGAACAGTAAATCAGGCGCGGGTTCTCGGCCTTCAGGCTGTCATAGTCCAAACCGTATTTAGCGAGACCTCCGACCTTGAAGTTCTCGATCAAGACGTCGGCGCTGCGGATCAGCTCCAACAATTCCGCCCGTCCATCGTCGGTGCGGAAATCAATCACAACCGAACGTTTGCCGCGATTGCACGCATGGTAATAGGCCGCTGTTTCCTCGTCCCCGTTCTTGATGAATGGCGGCCCCCAAGTGCGGGTATCATCGCCGCCAGGGGCTTCGACCTTGATAACTTCAGCGCCCAGATCGGCCAAAAGCTGGCCGGCCCAAGGGCCAGCCAGTATCCGCGCCAGTTCGACGACCTTCAGATCGCCCAGCGGCGTCATTGGGGCATCATCCCTCGGCGTCAGCAATCGCCGCTTCAAGCGCCGACTGGAAATCGCGGTTCGATACCATTTCACCGTTGATCAGGAAGCTGGGCGTGCCGGTCACGCCGTCACGGTCGGCATTGGTCTGATACCACGCCATCAGTTCCTGTGCCTTGTCCCCGTCAGACATACATTGCTCAAGCTCGGCGTCGGTCAAACCAGCCACCTTGCCAATATTGCGCAAAGCGGCAGCAATTGCAGCGCCATCTCCGGCCCGTGCCCACGTCTGCTGGTTTTCATACAGAAGGTTGCTGATCCCAAAGAACCGCATCTCACCGCCACAACGTGCGATCATCGATGCCCACAACCCCGGCTGGTCGAAGTAAACCTCACGGTAGGTGAACCCGATCACGCCGGTGTCGATGTAGTCCTGCTTGATCTGTTGGTAGGGGCCGGAATGGAAATTGGCGCAGTGCGGGCAGGTGTAGGATGCATATTCCACCACCTGCACAGCGGCGTCAGGATTGCCCAGAGACATCTCGACGACATCGAACTGCGGGGCAGCATCGGTCGCGTTGCTGATCGTGTCAGTCTCGCTGGACTGGTTCATAAACCATGCGCCACCGGCAATCGCGACAACGGCAACTACGGCAACAGAGGCTAGGACAGATTTGTTCATCG
>JAHDFG010000009.1:9282-15721 GCA_020628265.1 Pseudooctadecabacter sp.
GTCAGCACGGTCAGCGTGGCCCCGAACCCGCCTTTGGCGTAGCTTACATCAACCGGATGGGCGATCTTTGCGGTATCTTCACCAACAATCTCGGCCCAATGGGTCAGCACCCGCGACTGGGCAAATCCACGCGATTCCGTGGCACCCCGAATGCTTTTCTGCATCAGGGTGGCAGCCCGCGAGAATCCGCGTGACGACGTATGGGATCGTGGCTGTTTCATCTGTGCGCTCTATTCTAAACCTTGCGAAAGGCAACGCCAGCGAAACCGGATGAAAAGGACCATAAAGATTGCGTTACCCTGACATCACCAACGCCCTGCTGGACTGGTACGATGTCCACGCCCGTACGATGCCGTGGCGGGTTATGCCTGCGGATCGTAAAGCCGGGCAACTGCCCGATCCCTATGCGGTCTGGCTGTCTGAGGTCATGTTGCAACAAACCACGGTTGCCGCCGTGCGTGACTATCATCGCAAATTCACATCCATCTGGCCGACTGTCGCTGATCTGGCTGCCGCTGACGACGCCGATGTCATGGCCGCTTGGGCGGGGCTTGGGTACTACGCCCGCGCGCGGAACCTGCTGAAATGCGCCCGCCAGATTGTCGAACACCACAATGGGCAATTCCCCGAAGAATACGACGAGCTGCTTTCACTGCCTGGCATCGGCCCCTACACCGCCGCCGCGATCTCGGCGATTGCGTTTGATCAGCCCTCGACAATTCTGGATGGCAATGTCGAACGGGTGATGGCGCGTCTTTACGATGAACACACCCCGTTGCCGACGGCCAAGCCTGTCCTGATGAGCTATGCGGAACGGCACACCCCGACGACGCGACCGGGGGATTACGCGCAAGCGGTAATGGACCTTGGCGCAACGATCTGCACACCCAAATCGCCCGCCTGCGGTATCTGCCCCATCCGGCCGGAATGCGCCGCGCAAAAGGCTGGAACCGCAACCGAACTGCCCAAGAAACTGGCCAAAAAACCGAAGCCAACACGCCACGGCATCGCCTACATCGCCCGCCGTGAGGATGGCGCATGGCTGTTGGAAACGCGACCGGACAAGGGCCTTTTGGGCGGCATGCTGGGCTGGCCCACCACGGAATGGGACGCGGCACCGGTAGACATGCCACCCCTTGCCGCCGAATGGCTGGAACTGGATGCCGAGGCGCGCCACACCTTCACCCATTTTCACCTCGTCCTGCGCGTTCAGACCGCCACCGTTCCGATGACCGCGACACCGGACCGCGGCACGTTCCGCCCCGCGAACCTCTTCAGCCCTGCTGATTTGCCCACGGTGATGCAAAAGGCCTACAATCTGGCAGCCGCGACGCTACGGCCTGTTTGAGCGTCAACTGGACCTCTGTAAGATGGCACCATCGCAACGGGAGCATCCGACATGACCTCATTTCCGATGGTGTCACAGAGCAACATGGCGCGCCTCAGCAGGGCGGCCCCATTCTGGCTGTCTGCCGGTTTGATCCCCCTTGCATGGATCGGCGCGGTCTTTGGCGGCTGGACCGTCATTCTTATGCCGGTGGCCACATGGTACCTGTTCTCGGCGATCGACGCGCTGACAGGCACTTACGAAGAGAACGCCGACCTCGACACTCCTGAATCCGATCTGTTCTGGTACCGCGCTATCACGCTTGTCTGGGCGCCGCTGCAGTTTGTCACCCTGTTTGGCGTGTTGTGGTACGTCACCGCATCGGGCCACCTTTCGACGCTTGAGATGATCGTGTTGTTCTTCGGCATCGGCGTCATGTCCGGCACGATCGGCATCACCTATGCGCACGAGCTTTGCCACCAACGCCCCAGATGGGAACGCTGGCTGGGGGATATCCTGCTGTCGATGGTCCTTTATTCCCATTTCCGCAGTGAACACCTGCTGGTGCATCACCGCTATGTCGGCACCCCGCGTGATCCGGTGACCGCCCGCTATAACGAAGGCTTCCACCGCTATTTCCCACGGGTGCTGCGCCAGCAACCGGTCTCTGCGTTCAAAGCCGAAGCCGCCATGCTCGCCCGCAAAAAGCTGCCTTGGCATGACCGGAGCAATCCGTTCTGGCGCTATCTTGCCCTGCAACTGGCGATGCTAACGCTGGCCGTCGTGATTGGCGGCTGGGTGGGGCTGGCCCTGTTCGTCTGGCAGGCCTTTATCGCAATCTGGCAGCTGGAACTGGTGAACTACGTCGAACACTATGGCCTGACGCGAAAGCATTTGGGTGACGGCAAATACGAACATGTCCTGCCGCGCCATTCATGGAATGCCAGCCAACTGGCATCCAACTGGCTGCTGATTAACCTGCAGCGCCATTCGGACCACCACTACAAGCCTGACCGCCGGTTTCCACTGCTGCAAACCTATTCGGAAGAGGACGCACCACAGCTGCCCTATGGCTACCCGATCATGACCATGGCCGCGATGATCCCGCCCCTGTGGCGGCGCATCATGAACCCAAAAGTCCGCGAATGGCGCAAGACCTACTACCCCGAGATCGAGGATTGGACGCCTTACAAGAACGCGACCAACCCGCTTCCGCGCTAGTTGGGGTCGTTCCGGCGCTGGCCGCTGACCCAAGCCCAACTGGATCGGCACATATCAGCAAGGCTGCGTTTCGCCTCAAAACCAAGGTGCTCCTTTGCCCGTTCCGGTCGGGCCGTCAGCACGGCAACGTCCCCGTCGCGACGCGGGGCGATCTTGTAGGCGAGGTCCTGACCACAGGCTTCTGAATAGGCATGCACCACATCCAGCACCGTTGAACCTTCACCCGTGCCCAGATTGACCGTGTGGCCTTCGCCCGTTTCCAGCAAGGATTTCAGCGACAGCACATGACCCTCGGCAAGGTCTTCCACATGGATGTAGTCACGGACACCCGTTCCGTCAGGGGTATCGTAGTCGTCGCCAAACACGCTCAGGCGCTCCAACTCGCCTGTGGCAACCTTGGCGATGTAAGGCACTAGGTTGTTCGGGATATCTTCGGGGTCTTCACCGATCATGGCAGACCCGTGCGCCCCCACGGGGTTGAAATACCGCAGAATGCCAACCGCCCAATCGTCGGGCAATTGTTCAAGGATCTGCTCGCCCGCGATTTTGGTGAACGCATAGGGCGAGGTATAGGTGCGGGGGTGATCCTCAGGGATCGGCTGGATGTCTGTATCGCCATAAACAGTGGCCGAGGACGAGAACACGATCCGCCGGACGCCCGCATGGTCCATGGCGGACAAAAGGTTCAGCAATCCGCCAACGTTTGTCTGCATGTAGTCCAGCGGCTTCTCGACACTTTCGCCAACCGCCTTGAGGGCCGCGAAATGCACAACCCCGTCTATGGTGTGGTCAGAGAAAACTTGCTCCAAAACGGCACGGTCCAGCACGTCACCTTCGTATACATGCGCGGGACGACCAGTGATGTCTTCCAGTCGTGCGGGCACATCCGGCTTCGCATTCGAAAAGTTGTCCAGAATGACAACATCAAACCCCGCATCAATCAGCGCCAGATACGTGTGCGATCCAATATAGCCCGCACCGCCCGTCAGAAGAATTTTTGCCATTACACACCTTTTTCCTAAGGTCTTTATTGCCCGAAATGCCTTGGGCGTCACGCCTTCAAATACAGAAAAAACCCCCGCCAGGTCTTGGGAACCGACGGGGGAAGAGTGGTGCCACGGCAGACGCCGCAGGCACAGGCGGTAATCGTTAAACTGGAGTTTCGGGTGCGCTTAGTTCGCGCGCATCTCGGACCGGATCTGCTGGCGCAGCAGATCAATCGGGACTTTTTTGCCGTCGCGGCGGAAGTGCCAATAGGTCCAACCGTTGCAGCTGGGGGCGCCCTCACATGCGGCACCAACCTGATGGATCGAGCCCTTGGCGTCCGCACCGATCAGGGTGCCATCGGCACGCACCTTGGCCTTGTGACGACCGTTCATGGACCACAGCTCTTCGCCGGGGCGCAGCATGCCGCGTTCGACCACTTGACCAAATGGCACACGGGGTTCGGCGCGTTTGGACTGGCTGACCTCAAGCGCATCGCTGTCGAACTTGCGCACTTTCTTGAGGCGCCTTTCAGCGACGCGGCGGTATTCTTCTTCGCGTTCGATGCCGATGTAATCACGGCCCAGCATCTTGGCGACAGCGCCCGTGGTGCCCGTGCCAAAGAACGGGTCCAGCACAACATCACCGGGGTTCGTGGAGCCCACCAGAACGCGGTGCAAAAGGGCTTCGGGTTTTTGTGTCGGGTGGGCTTTCTCGCCGGCTTCGTTTTTCAAACGTTCGTGTCCTGTGCAAATCGGCAGGACCCAGTCGCTGCGCATTTGTGTGCCTTCGTTCAGCGCTTTTAGCGCTTCATAGTTAAATGTTGGTTTCGACTTCTCGGACTTGGACACCCAGATCATCGTCTCATGGGCGTTGGTCAGTCGCATGCCGCGGAAGTTCGGCATCGGGTTCGACTTGCGCCAGATCACGTCGTTCAAAATCCAGAAGCCCTGGTTCTGAAGTTCGGTCCCCATGCGGAAAACGTTGTGATAGCTGCCGATCACCCACATCGCGCCGTTCGGTTTCAGAATGCGTCGCGCGGCCTTCATCCATGCATGGGTAAACTCGTCATAGATGCGGAAGCTTTCGAACTGGTCCCAGTCATTGTCGACCGCATCGACCTTGGAATTGTCCGGTCGGTGCAATTCGCCCTTCAGCTGAAGGTTATAGGGCGGGTCCGCAAAGATCAGGTCAACGCTGCACTCGGGCAGGCTGTTCATGACCTCAATACAGTCACCATCAATAATCTGATTCAACGGCAGTGCAGCAGCACCGCCTGCGGTCTTTTTCTTCGTCATCGTCTGCCTCTGTCCCGGCGGATTGTTCCGCTCATTGGTTGTCCCCAATGTGAGTCAGAGGCGATTCGCAGTCAAAAACTTTATTGAATCAACAGGTTACAAAATATGCTTGTCACAACATATTGTGCACCGGTTTGAAGGACCGTCTATGATGTGGGGTCACACCCAAATTTTGAAGCGCCGACATGTGGCTTTTTGATCCGTATCCGGCGTTCGTTTCCCATCCGTAGCCCGGGAACTGTTGCGCCAATTCAACCATGATCCGGTCGCGACAGATTTTTGCCACAATTGAGGCCGCCGCAATCGACGCAGAACGCGCATCGCCCTTGATGACGGTGGTGGCAGGCACCGTCAGCCCCTTGGGGATCATGTTTCCGTCGATCAACGCATGATCGACCTGCCCCAAACCGGCAACAGCGCGCTCCATCGCCAGATGAGAGGCGCGTAGAATATTGAGTTCGTCGATTTCTTCGACCGTGGCATGCGCGATGGAGACTTCCGCCGACGCAAAGATCAGCGGCTCTAGCGCCGCGCGCCGCTTGGCGGTCAGCGCTTTGCTGTCGTTCAGGCCTTCGGGGATGTTTTGAGGATCAAGGATAACGGCCGCGGCAGTGACCGGCCCTGCAAGCGGACCCCGCCCCACTTCGTCGACGCCAGCGATGCGCAATGCTCCGCGAGCGATTAGATCATGTTCAAAGGAAAAGTCAGGGCCAAGTGTCATGGCCCCGATCAATCAGGGAAAAGGTCCCGGCGCAAGGTCAGATCCAGAAGGACCCAGACAGGGTGCGGCCTTGGGTGTAGCGATCCGCAACAGGTTTCTTGGCAGGCTTGGCGGCAACAGTCGTTGCTTGCGGCTTGGTTTCACGGCGCTGCGTGGGCTTGGCCGATTGGAACTTTGCAGTCAGGCGGTCCTGAATCATGGGATCAACTTTCGATTTTGTTCGCGTGTCCCAAATCTAGCACCCTGAGGCATCAGGGTTAGTGGGTAGACCGCAAGCCCGTCATGCATCTGGCGCAAGGCCAACAGAAAGAGGCAGGGGGCCATGTCCTCCCCCCTGCCTCCCCGTGGTGGCAGCCGGCTAGGGGACCGGCGGCCTTTCCGCATCGGCCTTAATGCCGGTTTGTGCGGAACCCTTGATTGCGCAGGCAATTGGCACGGAACCCCTGACGGCGCTGGTCATTGGCGTTGCGGAACCGGACGTGGCAGTGATCCGGCAGGCGCGCCACATGAGCGTAGTTGTTGTTCAGACACCGCTGGCCGAAGTACCGGATCGTATTGCCATTGGCGCGCGTGGCGTGGCGCAGGCAATCCACCGGCAGAACCCGCCAGTCCCGCACTTCACGCGGGCGCTGGGGCTGTGGCGCTGCGGGCTGGGGCCGGTCGTTAGACCGGCTGTGATGGATCGCAGCCCCAAGCAGCAAGAGCGAGATCACCCCGACAGCAACATCTTCGTCGGACCACGCGGCAGCGCGGGTCGGTGTCAGGGACGTCAGGGAAAGTGAAACGGCCAGAACGCCGGCAGTCAGTGTCTTGGTCAACATCGTTTGATCCTTTCGAATGCGCCGACAGACGCGCCGGCTGGTGATGGATCAACGGTGGCTCGCAGGG
>JAHDFG010000009.1:15821-20578 GCA_020628265.1 Pseudooctadecabacter sp.
TCGAATGCGCCGACAGACGCGCCGGCTGGTGATGGATCAACGGTGGCTCGCAGGGAGGTTGCCGCTCAATAACGGTCGGATGTTATGGCATGGCACCACTCAAACCTGACGCGGATATTGAATAACACCCCCGCAAAGGCCATGGTCCTCGCATGACACGCACACTTCTTCTATCTGCAACCTTCGTTGCCTTGGCGGGCGCCACACAGGCGGCCTGCTTTGCCGACTACAAGGCAAAACGTGACGATCCGTTGCGTCTGCACTACGGTGTGGCCGAGGTGTTGGGCAATTGCACCGCTGAGGCCGCCGCAGCAGAGCTTGAACCACGCCTTGCCGCAGACAACTGGCAATTGCTGAGCATCGAGGGCGTCTTTGACGACGCCGGACTTGAGGAGAGAGAAGAGAGTGCAGGAGAATACTACCTCCGCTATTGAGGCACGGCAGACGGGCAATCGCATCGTCGTCGGCGGAATTGCAGCCATCGTGGTTATCCTCGCGGTGGCCGCTGTCCTGTTGTTCCTGAACCTCCCCGATGCGAATGCGTTTAACGCGCGGGTCGAGCAGCTGTTCGTCGAGAACGCGAGCCTTACGGGGCAAGCGGAAATCAAGCTGCTGGAAATCCTCGCCCAATCGGGGACGGCCTTTTCCGAGACATTGGACAGCTACCGCTTCGTGATCTTCGTGCTGCTGGTCTTCGCGACCGCCCTGTTGATCGCTGCCGTCGCCTTTCTTGTCATGCTGATCGGAATGAACCGCCGCATGGGGCAGATCGAACGCAAGGGGATCGAGGTCAATTCGCTGCTGATCAGCCGTGACCAGAACATGGTCTACCTCAACAACTTTGAGTTCAAACTGACGGATGCCGCGATTGAGACACTGAGCGTCTTGGCCGAAGCCCGCATGGACGACGAAGTGCTGTCCGGCGCCGAGATCGAGGCCGTGATTTCCGGCCGGTCCGCCGCTGATTGCGAAGAGGCCGCAGGTGCCACACGGATCAAACGGCTGCGGGATACTTTGGGCAACCAGATGATCTCTGAACTGTTGGTCCGCAACATCGCCCGCCGTGGCTATATGCTCGCCATCGACAAGGACGTGATCCGGATGGTCTGACCTTCGCGGGGGAATCGCCTTGGCGTTTTCCCCTGAAAGGTCAGCAATTCATACCTAAATATTGCCCATGAAACGCAGAGAATTTCTTCGGTCTGCCGGGGCAACGGCTATGATCCCAGTCTTGCCACTGCCAGCGATGGCCATCCCAGTGGCCAAAGCCCCAGTCCGTACCGCACAGGTGGGCTGGGCGGCGCTATACGCCCGCGCTCATGCCAAGACCTCGCCGGAGCTTATCCAGTCTTGGCTGGGCGTCGGGCCGGAACAAGCGCAGGCGCTGATGTCTGATCTGGTGGACCGCAAAATCATCCATACGCCGGTCGGCGGTGTCGCCCGCGCCATCGACCCCATGTATCCATCAAGTGGCATCCCAGGGGCCCGACCGTTTCAAGAAAAGATCGCGGACAAGGCCAGGGAACTGGTCAAGGACATGTTGGACGCCGACGACGGTGATCTGTCCGATGCTGAAATCGAAGACACGGAGGCTGAGGAGGAAAAGATCGATGAAACGCCGTAGTTTTCTGCAAGGCATCGCCGCATCAGCAGGCGCTGTCGCCCTGCCCCTGCCAGCTGGCGCAAAAGCCGCTGCCGTGACAGGCAAAGTCATCCCGTTCCACTACGGCTGGGCTTGCGTCTATGCCCAGATGAACAATGGCGTCTCCGCCGCTGACATTTCGCGCGTGTTCAAAATCCCGATGTCGGATGCCCATGGTCTGATGGACCGCATGTTGACGCGCGGCGTGATCCATCCGGCTGGCCTTGACGGACGCAGCCACCCGACCCGCGCGTGGCAGCCTTGGGACAAACAGCAGGCGATCGCCAAGCAAGAGGCCCAGCGCAAATCCATTGAAGACGCAGAGCGGCCGCGTGTCGCCGACCTCTTCGCCCGCATGATCGGGCATGTTACCGAAGATCCGAGCTACGGCTGGGCCGCCTGATTACTTCAGCGCCCGCGCAAGGAAGGCCTTTGTCTCGTCCATCTTGGGGGTGTCAAAGATCGCATCTGGTGCGCCCTCTTCGATGATGCGCCCGTCTTTCAGGAAACACACCTTGTCGGCGGCCTGCCGTGCAAATCCCATCTCGTGGGTCGCAAGAACCATCGTCATCCCCTGATCTTTAAGCATCAACAACACGTCCAGCACCTCCCCCACCAATTGTGGATCAAGGGCGGACGTAATTTCATCGAACAGCATCACTTCGGGTCGCATGGCCAGCGCGCGGACAATGGCGACCCTCTGTTGCTGCCCACCAGACAGTTGATCCGGATAATTACCCATCCGGTCAGCCAAACCGAACCGCGCAAACAGCTCTTCCACCTCCGGCTGGATCGCCGCCCGTGTGACACCGCGCACCCGTCGAGGGGCCAGCATGGCGTTTTCCAAGGCGGTCATATGCGGGAACAGGTTGTAACTTTGAAAGACCATCCCGATGCGGGACCGGACCGTTTGAGGGTCCAAACCCGGAACCGATATGTCTGTTCCGTCCAGATAGATCGCCCCATCTTCAATCGGTTCCAACAGGTTGATACAGCGCAACAGGGTGGACTTGCCCGCACCGGATGCGCCGATCAGGCACACCATCTCGCCCTCTCCGACATCAAGGTCGATTCCGTCACAAACGGTCGCCTCGCCGAACCGTTTTTCGACACCTCGCAATTCCAGCTTCGCCATCAGCGCCTCTCCCGCATCTGGCGGGCCATCAGGTAATCCGCATATCGCGTCGCTGGCACCGTCACGATCAGAAAGATGATCGCCGCCCCGACATAAGGGGTAAAGTTTGCCAGCAGGGATTTGAACACACCCGCCTGACGGAAAATCTCGACCGGACCGATGAAGCTGAGAAGGCTTACATCTTTTTGCAAGGCAATGAGCATGTTCATCTGACTGGGCACCACATTCCGCACAGCCTGTGGCAGGACCACATCGCGCATCACCTGCCGTTCGGACAGGCCCAACGATAACGCGGCGGACCGCTGGCTGTGGTGCACACTATCAATGCCCGACCGGAAAATCTCAGCGACATAGGCCGAATAGGTCAGGATCAGCGCAAGCGACCCCCAGATGTAGGGCGAATTCCACGGGCGCGGCAGGCCGAGACCCGGAATACCGAACCCGATCAAATACACCGTTAGAATGACTGGCACGCCTCGGAACACGTCCGTGAAAGCAGCCCCGAAAATACGCAGTGGGAACAGCGCGGGGGACTTCGCGTCCCGCGCAAGAGCAATCAGCAGCCCCAGCACCGCAATCGCAGGCGCGGACCACGCAAAAATCATGATGTTGATCAGGAAGGCGTCCAACAGCTTGGGGAAGGTATCGACCAACGTGTCCCAATTGAAAAAGCTGCGTTTGACCTTTTCCCAACCGGGCGTCAGCGGCACCAGCACCACGATGGCCGCGATCACCAACGCCGTGCTGGTGGCTGCAATCCGGATGGACCGCTTGCGCTGCTGCGCCTCATAAAGCTGGCGGCGGGTCATGCCCGCCGCGTCTTGTTTTGTCATTGTGCGGTCCGCTTACTGGATCAAGGGCACGCCTGTCGTATCCTGCAGCCACTCCGCCTCGATCGCGGCCAATTCGCCGGACGCGGTGATCGCCTCGATGGCCTCGTCCACACAGGCCTTCAGCGGATTGCCGTCCTCCATCAACATGCCGAACTGGTCAGGGTTGTCCGACGCATCTGCGGTGAACTGGCCCAAAACGCTGGAGCCTTCAATCATCACAGCAGACAGGAACAACGCAGTTGGCAGATCATACAGGGCCGCATCAATTTGGCCCGCCTGCATAGCCGCATTCACATCGGCGTTGTCACCGTAAAGCAGGATGTCTTTCTCGGGCTGGATCACGTTCTGCAACTTGGGCACTGCCGTCGTGGAGCCGACAGCTCCCCAGACCAAACCCTGCAAACCCTCCATTGAGGCATCGGCCTCAACCCCAGGAGCCAGCAGCACAGCCATCGGCGCGGAATAGTAAGGCGCCGAGAAGTCGACAACCTCATCCCGTTCAGGCGTGATGGAATACTGCTGCATGTTGAAATCGAAATTCTTCGCGCCCGGCTGGATCGCCTCGTCGAACGACGACCGCACCCACACGACATCATCTGCTTCAAAGCCCATCTCGGCCGCAACGGCATAGGCGACGGCCGCCTCGAACCCCTCACCGCTTTCAGGAGCGTCATTGAGGACCCAAGGATAGTAGGCAGGGTTGCCCGTTGCGATCGTCAACTGGCCTTCGGTCAATGTCTTGCCCGCCGCGCAGTGTCCACCGGCATGAACTGCCGTTGTCATCGCCAGCACCGCAAGCGCCGTCATTGGAATCATCTTCATCACAGGGGACCTCTCCACGTTGGTTTGTTTACCAAAACGATATGTCGCACCCGTCCAAGGAGTCCAGCAGCCACGCGCATTCCGTGCAATCGACCAAGAGCACTCGTTTGCGCGGATGACAGCAGCACCGGCGCAATCGCCTTTAGGTTACAGCGGTGATTAGGTGCCTTTGGTAGGCTCAACACGTCTTGCACCTGCCCAAGAACGCTGGCGACCCCGGCAGGATTCGAACCTGCAACCTGCCCCTTAGGAGGGATGCGTTCATAGCGCTATTCCTTTTGTGATTTCTTACTGTTGGGTGTTTGTACAGCGTCATCCTGTACGT
>JAHDFG010000249.1 GCA_020628265.1 Pseudooctadecabacter sp.
AGGCCCAATTACAGGCTGCAACCGCCGCTAAGGCCGCAGCGGAAGCCGCGCTTGGACGCTCTGTTGTCACGCCAATTCTTGAAGCTGGGCCGTTCTATGAAGCCGAAGCCTACCATCAAGACTACTACCGTGGCACACGCACGATCCTGACTCGAGCTGGTCCGCAGACCCAATCAGATGCCTACAAATTCTACCGGAACGCATGTGGTCGCGATGACAGGGTGCGGGCAATTTGGGGAAACGACGCGCCGTTCCTCAGCCAGTAAAGGCCTGAACCTCTGCCAGATCGGGGATGACATCAGCCGTCCCGTGGCGGGTAACCATCAACGCACCTGCTTTGGCTGCCGTTTTCAAAGCCTGTTCCATAGGTTGGCCACGATCCAAACCGGCAAGCACGTAACCGGTGAACGTATCACCGGCACCCGTCGTATCGACCACGTCGACCTTATGGGCCGGAACATCGACCGGATCCCCTGACCCAAACCAACGCGCCCCGTCACCGCCAAGGGTTACGACAACGTCGCGGACAGGCAATTCGGGCGGGCTTTGCCCTGTTGCTTCCTTCAATTGCTCGGCCTCAACCTCGTTCAGGATCAGGAAATTGAGGTATGGCAGCATCTCTTTGGTGATGTCGGGATCGAAGGGGGCGGCGGCATAGGCAACGTTCATACCCATCTCTCTGGCAAGCTTTGCGCCTTCAACCTGCAGATTCACTTCGTTCTGACAAACAAACCAATCGCCGGTTTTCGCTTGGGTTAGAGACTGTTTCAGGTGATCAGACGGAATGTCACGATTGGCGCCTGGATAGACCATGATGGCGTTCTCACCATCATCAGCGACGAAAATGATCGCATGGGCGGTGTCTGTTTCAACCTGTGTGATCGCGCGGGTATCAACGCCGTATTCCGTCAATCTATCAATCGCCCAGCGCCCGTCAGACCCAACAGCCCCAATGTGCCGGACATGAGCCGCGGCCCGAGCCGCCGCAACGGACATATTCGCACCTTTTCCGCCGAGATAGAGACTGTGCGACTTCCCATCGAGCGTTTCCCCCGGCGCAGGAATATGGGGTACGCCATAGACGTGATCCGCATTAATGCCACCAAGATTCCAGATCGTCATTTACTTCGCCGTGCTTGAGGCGAGAACCGCCATGTTCAGGATGTCGTTTACTGTACTGACAGTCGAGCAAATCTGAATAGGTCGGTCGATCCCCGCGAGGATCGGGCCAATGACAGTAGCCCCCGCCATTTCTTGCATCAGCTTCACAGAGATAGACGCGGAGTGGCGGGCCGGAACAACAAGAACGTTGGCGGGGCCACTGAGACGTTGGAACGGATAGGCCTCTTGTGCCTTTGTGTTCAGCGCCACATCGACAGTCATCTCGCCTTCGTACTCAAAATCCACGCCACGGGCATCAAGGACATTTGGTGCCATGTGCATCTTCTCGGCCCGTTCAGAGACAGGATAGCCAAAGGTCGAGAACGAAAGGAATGCGACTCGAGGCTCCAGCCCAAGGGTCCGCGCGACTTCTGCGCCGCGTTCCGCAATATCGGCAAGGTCTTCCTCGTTCGGCCATTCGTGAACCAGTGTGTCCGAGATCAAAACGATGCGGCCTTTGTGAAGAACGGCCGTCACACCAACGGCACCATCATGCGGGCCGGCATCGAAAACGTGATTAATCAACTCCAGCACATGGGCGGACTTCCGTGTCGCGCCCGTGACCATGCCGTCGGCGTGCCCGTGGGCCAACATAAGTGCGGAAAACACATGGCGGTCCCGTGACGCCATGCGGTGAATGTCGTTGCGGTCAAACCCTTTGCGCTGAAGGCGGTCATAGAGGAACGACTTATAGGTCTCGAGGTGTTCCGTGTTGGCGGCATTAACAACGCGAAGCTCGCGCACCGCATCGCCAAGGCCCTCCGCCTCAAGCTTTGCTTTCACATCATCCGTCCGGCCCACGACCAACGCGCGGCCAAAGCCGGATCGTTGATATTGAACGGCAGCCCGCAGAACCCGCGGGTCGTCGCCTTCGGCGAACAGGACCGTGTTCTGATTTGCGCGAGCGCGGGCGTTGATGCCACGCAGAATGGACGCGGTGGGATCCATGCGGGTCTTTAGACTGTCCTCATATCCTTCCATGTCGACGATCGGGCGACGGGCAACACCGGTGTCCATGCCAGCGCGGGCCACGGCGGGTGGAACCACATGGATCAGGCGGGGATCGAAGGGGGTGGGAATGATGTAGTCGCGGCCGAACGTCAGCTTTTTGCCGTAGGCCATCGCGACCTCATCCGGCACGTCTTCGCGGGCCAGCTGGGCGAGGGCATGGGCACAAGCGATCTTCATCTCATCGTTGATCGCACGGGCATGGATGTCCAAAGCGCCGCGGAACAGGTAGGGGAAGCCCAATACGTTGTTCACCTGATTGGGATAGTCGCTGCGGCCCGTAGCGACGATAGCATCGACACGTACCTCGTGCGCTTCTTCAGGCGTAATCTCTGGATCGGGGTTCGCCATGGCAAAGATTACAGGATTATCGGCCATGCTGGCGACCATTTCCTGCGTTACGGCTCCTTTTACAGAAACCCCAAGAAACACATCCGCGCCTTTCATGGCGTCTTCCAGAGATCGCAACTCAGTCGTGATCGCATGCGCGGACTTCCACTGGTTCATGCCTTCGGTGCGGCCCTGATAGATCACGCCCTTCGTGTCACAGACGATGCAGTTCTCATGACGGGCGCCCATTGCTTTCAAAAGTTCGATGCATGCGATGCCAGCAGCACCGGCCCCGTTCAGGACGATTTTCACATCTTCGATTTTCTTGCCGGAGATGTGCAGGGCGTTGATGAGACCAGCGGCGCAAATCACAGCGGTGCCGTGTTGGTCATCATGGAAGACCGGAATGTCCATTTCTTCCTTGAGGCGCTGTTCGATCATGAAGCACTCGGGCGCCTTGATGTCCTCAAGGTTGATGCCACCAAAGGTCGGGCCCATCAGTTTCACGGCATTGCAAAAGGCATCCACGTCTTCGGTGTCCAGTTCCACGTCGATGGAATTCACATCGGCGAAGCGTTTGAACAGTACCGCCTTGCCCTCCATCACCGGCTTTGATCCCAGCGCACCAAGGTTGCCGAGACCCAAGACAGCCGTTCCGTTCGAAATCACCGCAACAAGGTTACCCTTGTTGGTGTAGTCGTAGGCAAGCTCAGGGTTCTCAGCGATGTCCTCACAGGGCACAGCGACGCCGGGGGAGTAGGCAAGCGACAGATCGCGCTGCGTGGTCATCGGCACCGTTGCCTGAACCTCCCATTTGCCTGGGGTGG
>JAHDFG010000250.1 GCA_020628265.1 Pseudooctadecabacter sp.
CCCTTTACGGGCGTTTTGTGGCGGCCGGAGAATGGCGGGACTATGGCATTTCGCACCTGAAGGACGTGGCCGTCTTTTCCGTTTTCCGCCGCACCGCAGAACATCCTGTCTACCGGATTGAAAAGCGGCCTGCACTGCGGCTGAAACAAGGGCAATACGTTGTTCTGGGCATGGAAGGCCAAATCTTGAAGCGCGGCAATGACCTGCGGCAGGTCCTGCGCGTGCTCGAACGCAAGCTGATCCGCTCGGTAGATTAAGCCACGCGTTTGCGCGCCAGAATATCTCCATCACCCTGTGCCTTGATCCGCAGGGTGGCCTGTTCCAACCCTTCGTAGACCGTGGCCATGTGATGCGCGTTTGCATGGAGCAGGGTGTCTGCATCAACCATGATCCCGACATGCCCTTTCCAGAAGATGAGATCACCCCGCTGCAGGTCGGCATCTTCCTCCAGATGCACCCCGAAGCCGTCGCGCTGCAGGTCACTGTCGCCGGGGCAGGCATAACCGCAGGCCATAAAGCTGGCCTGAACGAGGCCCGAACAATCCACACCAAGGGTTGAATTGCCGCCCCAAAGGTACGGCACCCCGAAGAACTGCTGCGCGACTGTGGCGGGATCTTTGAACAGTTGGTCCAAAGGGCGCAGATGTTTCTTCGGGATGAACCCGTGCGGCGTCTCAAACATCTTGTGGCGCTCGTCCGTCACCACGACCTCTGCGCCAAATGGCAAGTGCAGCAGGTCCTTCGACTTGAAACTCTCAGTGGCGAAGGCATGGGTCGAGGGGGTTGCGACACGGTGTGTCGTCACCTGCGGGTCGGTCAGCGCGGACTGCCGGACGTAGCCCACATAGCCATCGCGCTTGGCTTGCACGAAGGCCCAACCATCCCGACGGTCATAAACGGTGACGGAGGCTCCCATCAATAGTTGCCGCGTGCGGGGACCCTCGGGGCGCGTGCACAAATCTACAACGACCTGCGCAATCGACGCGGCCTCCCCCAGCACATAACGCTCTGCCTCAACGCTGCCTTCCAGATGCGCCGCTGCGACGTGGCCGTTGGCCGGTGTGAGCCGCGGGTCAGTCACAGGCCCAGAACCTGCGGCAAAGCCTCAAGCAGAGCACGTGTCCCTTGACCGGCGCCTCCCTTGGGCCGCGCGGGGGCCGCAGACGGATTCCATCCGTAGATGTCGAAGTGCGTATAGGGCGTTGCCGTCACGAACCGGCGCAGGAACAGTGCAGCGGTGATCGAGCCTGCGAAACCGCCCGATGGCGCATTGTCCAGATCGGCAATGCCCGGTTCGATCATCGCTTCGTAAGGATCGTGGAACGGCATCTCCCACACAGGGTCCGCCGACGATGCCGCGGCAGTCGGCAGGGATGCGGCCATGTCCGCAGACGTTGTGTAGAACGGGGCGAGGTCGGGCCCGACCGCCACACGGGCCGCCCCGGTCAGCGTCGCCATGGATATGATGTGATCCGGCGCGTCTTCTTCTGCCAAGGCCAGCGCGTCCGCCAGAACAAGACGTCCCTCGGCATCGGTATTGTTGATCTCAACCGTCAGGCCCTTACGGCTGGTCAGAATGTCACCGGGGCGGAACGCCGATCCATTGACCGAATTTTCCACTGCGGGGATCAGCACCCGCAACCGCACCGCCAGCCCCAAGGCCATGATCATATGCGCCAGCCCAAGAACGTTGGCTGCCCCGCCCATGTCCTTTTTCATCAAGCCCATGGAGCCACCGGGTTTCAGGTTCAGACCTCCGGTGTCAAAACAAACGCCCTTCCCCACGAGGGTGAGTTTGGGGCCCGTCGCGCCCCAAGACATATCGATCAATCGCGGTGCGCGGGATGACGCGCGGCCAACGGTATGGATGAGAGGGAAATTCTCTGTCAGGAGGGCGTCTCCTTCAATGATCGAGACTGAGGCCCCCTGGTCCGCCGCCAATGATTGCGCCGCCTCTGCCAATTCAGCTGGTCCCATATCCGAGGCTGGCGTGTTGATCAGGTCACGGGTCAGTGCCTCTGCCGCAGCGAGGACTTCCACCCGAGACGCATCGATCCCCTCAGGCGCAACAAACCGTGGTCCCGCAGATTTTGCGGACCCATAGCGGTCAAACCGATAGCCGGACAGCAAGAGGCCCAGACAGTGTTCTGAGAGGTCCGCACCGGTCGCCGCAGACTCAATCGCATAGGTCCCCGCGGGTAGTTTTGCAGCACCCGCTGCAGCAACAAAGCGCGTGCGGGTTTGACCCGCAGCCCCCAATCCCACAACCGCGGCTTCAACACCTCCATCGGGCGCAGGAATCAACGCGGCACTTCCGATCGAGCCATCAAAGCCCGTCGATCTCAGCCAGTTTGCTGTGCGTTCGTCACAACCCGCGATGAACGCCTCGACATCGCCAGAGGCAACAAGGTGCAGCGGCACGGCATTTTCGGCGGAGCGTACAAAGGTCAGGGACATGGATCCTCGCGTGTTGGTATCGATGAAAACCTAGACCAACCCATTCGGAAGAACCATGTCGATTTGCGTGATGGTCAGGCTGGGGCCAATGGCCCCGCCGCATGATCCAGCGCTTGAGACATCAGGCGCAAAAGCCGTGACAATGTTGCGGCCAGAGCCACCTCGTTCGTGTCATCGGTACAATAGACCACATCAGCAGCCACCTGTCCGACACGGCGCAATCCCAGTTGATCGGCAAGCAACACGATACTGCGCGCCCGTGCTTCGATCCGGTCAAACCGCCCTGCCTGAAAGTCCTCGTCCAGCCACCTGAGGTGGCGGGACATCTCTTCAAGGCCAGCACAGACGACATCTCCTTGATCGAAATCATCGCCGGACATCCCGAAGGGCGACAACGCCCGCACATCGTTTCCAAACGGTTCGTTCAAAACGAGGCGTGCCACCGTCGATCGACGGGACCCGTTCTGTGAGTAATTCATTTCGTCCCACTCCTATTCACCCGAAAAGAGGGATAGGCGGTCACTCTTACCGAATGGTTTCCTGTGCCCCTGATAATTCTCTACATTTTTCGACAAGAAGGCCCTAAACAAGGGGGAATACTGACGGGAACACGACCATGAAGCTTGCACGCGCCCTGCCGGACTACCTTGTCCGGCGGTACCACGGCTGGAAAGCCACCTCGTTTGAACAAAACAAGGGATGGTACAAACGCCTCGTCGAAGATGGTCAACACCCCCGCAGTATGGTGATCGCGTGCTGTGACAGTCGCGTCGAAGTGGGCACCGTTTTCGGGGCGGATCAGGGCGAGTTGTTCATTCACCGCAATATCGCGAACCTCATCCCGCCGC
>JAHDFG010000251.1 GCA_020628265.1 Pseudooctadecabacter sp.
GAAGCCCTCTGGATGGCAGCACTCGAAAAACTCGACAAGGCCGAAAAAGCCTGATCTTCATCTTGGCAAATAAACGGCCCCCGGAGGGTCGGTCAGCCTCAGTCACTTAGGTCAGATCATGGACCCAAACTTCCTCATCACCGCCTTTGTTGCCCTCTTCGTAGTGATCGATCCGATTGGTCTGGCACCCCTCTACGTGGCCCTGACCGCTGGCATGACCGCCGCGCGCCGGCGCGCGATCGCCATTCGTGCGACACTCACAGCCATTGGCATCCTGCTGGTGTTCTCCATCTTTGGCGAAGGCATCCTGAATTTCATCGGCATCTCTATGCCCGCCTTCCGCATCGCGGGCGGCATTCTGCTCTTCATCACCGCTCTCGATATGCTCTTCGAACGGCGCACGAAACGCCGCGAGGATCAGGCAGAAGACGACGACAACCCCGATGATGACCCGTCCGTGTTTCCCCTTGCAATCCCGTTGATCGCAGGACCCGGAGCCATTGCCACCGTGATCCTTCTTGTTGGCCAGACCGAAGGGCCAGCGGGCTACTTCGCCGTGATGGGTGTGCTGGCAGCCGTGCTGGCGCTGGTCTTTGCCATGTTCCTGTCGGCGGCATGGATCGAACGCATGTTGGGCAAGACGGGCATCACCGTCGTCACCCGCCTGTTGGGCATGTTGCTGGCCGCCCTATCGGTGCAGTTCGTTCTGGACGGGCTAAGGGGTTTTGGTTTGGGCGGCTGACCCTATATTCACCCCATGGATGTCACACAAATCATCGCGCTTGGTCTGCTGATCGTTGTTGGTCTGTCCCTTTTGGGGTCAATCGTCAGCAACAACAGCGCCCGCAATGCCGCCGTCTGGGTGCTGATCTTTGTGGGTGTCACGGCCGTCAGCAGTCAGTGGGACGAAATTTCACGAAATTTCTACCCGCAGCAGACCACCTTTACCGACGGGGCGGTCGAAGTGCCCAAGGGGCCTGACAATCACTTCCGTCTGACCCTGCAGATCAATGATGTACCGGTGGAGTTTCTGGTTGATACCGGCGCAAGCCAGATGGTGCTGACGCTTGAGGACGCGGCCCGCGTCGGGCTTGACCCCGACACGCTACCTTTCATCGGCACAGCCTTCACCGCCAATGGCGAGGTCGCGACCGCCCCTGTCCGACTGGACCGCGTGCAGCTGGGCGAGATCACGGACACCCGCTTTCGCGCCGCCGTCAACTCGGGCGAGATGGAAAGCTCCCTGCTGGGCATGTCCTACCTCAGCCGGTTTGAAAGCATCGAAATCACGCCGGACGCGTTGATCTTGAGGCGGTAACGGACGGTTACCTCAGGTCGAGAGGTCTGTTCCGTCAGTGCAAAGGGACGGATCGGCAGCTAGGTGGTCGATCAGCGCGCGCACCCGCGTCGTCATGTGCCTATTTTGCGGAAAGAGTGCGGCGACCACATAGGGCGTGACACGGTGTTCTGCAAAAAGCTCCACCAGCTTACCGGATTGCAGCGCATCCGCCACGGTATAGGCCGGACAACGCGCGATTGCCGCACCCGCAGCCGCGATGCGGGCGGAACCTGCGGGCGCACTCATCCTGAACCGTCCATTCACCTGCACCGCTTCCTCTTGCCCGTCGATATCAAATCTCCAGACGGTCGGTTCGGTCATATTGCCATCAAGAATACATTCATGGGTCGCTAATGCGCGCGGGTGGTCCGGCCTGCCGACCCGTTCCAAATAGGCGGGTGATGCGCAAACAACCAAGGGCATCCGGCCAAGCTGCCGCATCTTGAGGGAGCTGTCGCGCATCGGGCCGATCCTGATGGCAAGGTCGATCCCCTCTTCCACGATGGACACCCGCCGGTCCGAGAATTTCAGATCGAGTTCAACGTTCGGGTGTTTCGCCGCAAATCGCGCAAGCGACGGCGCCAGCCGTATTGTCCCGAACCCCGTCGGTGCTGAGATGTGGATCACGCCCCGCAGGGAGGCCTGCTCATTCCTGACGCGTTCCTCAAGCTCGTCAAACCCGTCAAGAAGCGGCTCACACAACGCAAGATATGTTGCACCGGCCTCCGTCAGGGCCACGCTGCGCGTCGTCCGGTTCAGCAACTGGACGCCCAGCGCGTTCTCCAGATCGGCCACGTATTTGCTGACAAGGCGTGCAGAACGCCCCATCCGCTGTGCTGCGACGGTAAAGGATGCGTTCTTTGCGACCAGCACAAAGGCCCGCATCCGGTCAATCTTGTCCATATTATTGCGCCCTCTCAGGGCGCAAACATACACCAAAACCGGCAATTATCCCAGATCAAACTAACGGATATCCCTTTTCCAGAAGCCAAAAGTCACTGGAGACACCGATGTCAAACGCCGTTCGCATTCACCATTTCGCCAAATCGGGCCACGCCCACCGTGCCGTGGTCTTTGCAAAACTTGCAGGGATTGCCCACGAAGCCGTTCCCGTAGACCTTGCCGCAGGCGCGCATAAGACGCCCGAATTTCTTGCGATGAACCCCAATGGCCAAGTGCCGGTTCTTGAAGACGGGGATGTGGTTGTGCCGGATTCAAATGCGATCCTTGTCTATCTTGCGCGGACCTATGCGCCGGACTGGATCCCCGACACCCCCTTGGGCGAGGCCGAGGTTCAGCGTTGGCTGACACTCGCTGCGGGTGAAATCGCCTTTGGCTCCTGTGCGGCGCGGCTCATCACCGTTTTCGGCGCCCCATTGGATGCGGAATTTGCGGCCGCGACCGCTGCAAAGGCGATGCAAAAGCTGGAACAGGGGCTTGAAGGGCGCGATTGGCTGGTGGGCGACCGCCCCACAATCGCGGATGTCGCAACCTACTCCTACACAGCCCACGCGCCCGAAGGGAACGTCTCGCTCGCTCCTTATCCAAACGTACGCGCGTGGCTGGCCCGCATCGAGGCCCTGCCCGGGTTCGAAGCGATGCCCGCAACCGCCGTTGGCCTTGTGGCCGAATAAGGAGATCAGACATGACAACCGACGCCCCCCGCCACCCGCTCCCCCCGTTTACGAAAGAAACCGCAATCCAGAAGGTCCGCCTTGCGGAAGATGGCTGGAACGGCCGCGATCCCGCTAAGGTCGCATTGGCCTATACCCCTGACAGCAAATGGCGCAATCGCGCGGAATTCCCGCAAGGCCGCGCCGAGATCGAAGCGTTCCTGACGCGCAAATGGGCCAAGGAGTTGGACTACCGCCTGATCAAGGAGCTGTGGGTCCACGACGGCAACCGCATCGCGGTGCGCTACGCCTATGAGTACCACGACGACAGCGGCAACTGGTTCCGTGC
>JAHDFG010000252.1 GCA_020628265.1 Pseudooctadecabacter sp.
ACGTCTTGATCTCACCGCGTTGCATGATGTGGAAATGATCGGCGTTGGTGAAGGCAAAGTCGAAGTTCTGCTCGACCAGAATGATCGCCAGATCACCCCTATCCCGCAAGAGCTGGATCGTTCGGCCAATCATCTGAATAATGTTCGGCTGGATGCCTTCCGTCGGCTCATCCAGTAGCAGCACCTTTGGCTTCGCCACCAAGGCCCGTGCAATCGCCAGCTGTTGTTGCTGGCCACCCGACAGGTCGCCGCCACGTCGTGACTTCATTTCGGCCAAGACGGGGAACAGATCGAAGATGTCGTCAGGGATATGATGTTCGGACTTGGGCAGGCAGGCAAAGCCCGTTTGCAGGTTTTCCTCTACCGTCATCAGGGGGAAGACTTCGCGCCCTTGCGGCACATAACCTACGCCCGCCTTTGCGGCGCGCGCCGCCTTGCCTGACGGGAGGTCCTGTCCGTCCAGTGTAATCGTGCCACCGGAAAACGGATGGCGCCCCGCGATGGCTTTCAGAAGGCTCGTCTTGCCCACGCCATTGGTGCCTGTCACGCACGTCACCTGCCCCACGGGAGCCGTCAACGAAACGTTGTGCAAAATCTGCGATTGGCCGTATTTGAGGTCCAGCGCGTTAATGTCCAGCATCGGTCCGCCCCAAATAAACATCCACCACGGTCGGGTTCTTGGTCACGTGATCAAGGCTCCCTTCGGCCAGCACCGAACCTTCGTGTAATACCGTCACTTTGCAATTCAACCGCCGTACAAATTCCATATCATGTTCCACTACAATCACCGCCCGCGTCTCGGCCGCCTTACGCAGGATGTCGGTGGTGTGGTCCCTTTCATGGGCGGTCATCCCCGCGGCGGGTTCGTCCACAAGCAGCAGCCGCGGGTCTTGCGCCAGCAACATCCCGATTTCCAACCACTGCTTCTGGCCGTGGCTTAGCTCGCCCGCCGGACGGGTCAGGTGATCGGTCAGGTTGATCTCCTCCGCGATTTCTTCAAGCCGGTCCGCACCCGCCGCCGTCTTGCGGTAGAACAGAACCGAAAACGGTCCGCGCGGGTTCTTCAGCGCCATGGCGAGGTTTTCGCGCACCGTCTGCGCCTCAAACACCGTGGGCTTCTGGAACTTGCGCCCGATGCCCAGCATGGCGATCTGGCTTTCGGACATGCCGATCAAGGACTTGCTGTCCTCGCCAAATAGAATCCGGCCCTCGTCCGGTTTGGTCTTGCCGGTGATGATGTCCATGAAGGTCGTCTTGCCCGCGCCGTTGGGGCCAATCACGGCGCGCAACTCGGGCTCACCGATCTGTAGCGAAAGGTTATTGATGGCCTTGAAGCCGTCGAACGACTTCGAGATGCCGGACATTTCCAGAAGCGAGCTCATGATTTGCGTACCAGTTTGTCAAAGAGGCCACCGATTCCCTTTGGCGCAAAGAGCGTGACCAGAACAAAGGTCAGGCCGAGCAGCACAAGCCACCAATCCACCCATTGGATCGTGTAGAATCCAAGGTCGATGTCCGGCGCACCGCCGCCTGTGAACCAGCTGGACAAAAGCGAAACGAGGGCTGCCCCGATGACAGCGCCGTAAAGCCGGCCCCGTCCGCCGATGGCCACCCAGACGGCCAGATAGATCGAGGCGATTGGCGCGATTTCGGCCGGGTTGATGATGCCGGCCTGCGGGTAGTAGAGCGCACCGGCAAGGCCCGCGATGACAGCCGTGATGGTGAACACGAAGAGTTTGTAGCTTTCCACGTGGTAGCCCAAAAATCGCACGCGGCTTTCGTCGTCTCTGATGGCTTGGATGATGTTGCCCAGCTTACTGTCTGTGATCCATGCGAACAGCAGATAGCCTGCGCCCAGCGCGAGGGCTGAGACCCAGAAGAACGCCAGCGAAATGATGTCCTGCCCGCTGTCTTCAAAGCCCGGGATGTTTTGTAGCCCCGACAACCCGTTGTTGCCGCGCAGCCCGCTGTCGTTCTGGAAAAGGTAGAGAGATAGGGCCAGCGTCATAGCCTGTGTCAGGATCGACAGATAGACACCCGTCACACGGCTGCGGAAGGCCAGCCAGCCAAAGACCAGCGCCAGCAGGCCGGGGATCAGAACAGCGAAGGCCAGTTGGAGGTAGAGGTTATCGGCAAAGGCCCAGATGGCCGGAAACTCCGATGAACCGACGACGCCGAAAATCTGGTTGCCAATCGCGGCCTCTATTTCCGCGGGCGTGGGTGGGATCACCTGCCCTGCAAGGCTTTCGGCCACGATGATTTCCGTGCGGGCATACATCAGCCACATGCCAATCGCGTAGCCGCCGATCCCGAAGAAGGCGAAATGTCCGAGACTGAGGATGCCGCAGTACCCCCAGACCACATCCATAGCGATGGCGATGAGGCACAGACACAGGGTCTTGCCCAAGGTTTTGACGAAGGAGGTTGAGATCAAGCCAGCGCCCGTGGCTTCGGACATCACAGTCACGATGGCCGTGAACAGGCCAAGGGCTGCGATGAAATACAGGACCGACGGGTTTCGCGCGATAAAGGAACGGTTCACTGCGTGGCCTCCGTCGGAGTTTGAGTATTTTTGAACCAAAGACGGGTCTGTTGGTCTGCGGATGGCTGGCGGGGCTGGGTGGTGACGTCCATGGCGATCAATCCGCTGCCGCCCGACCCTTTTGGGCAACGATGCCCTTGGGACGGAATTGAATGAACAGGATGATGAACAGGATCATATAGGTCTGGGCCGCCAGCGTGTTGGACGGGTTCAGCCATTCGATGCCCTTTTGCAGGAACCCGATCAGGCCTGCACCGGCCAAGGTGCCAAAGACAGACCCCACGCCCCCGACCACGACAGTCATGAAGGATTGCACGATATAGTTCGCGCCCATCTCAGACGTGACCTGCGCATAAAGGCCAATGCCCACCCCCGCGACGCCCGCGATCCCTGAGCCGAGGCCGAAGGTCAGCATGTTGATCTTGTCGGGGTTGATCCCCATGGACGCGGCCATCCCTGGGTTTTGTGTCACCGCACGGACCTCAAGCCCCAGACGGGTGCGGCGCAGCACATAAAGGATCACCAGAAGGAAGATAAGGGCCAGCACGAAGATCGCGATGCGGATGTAGCTGATCTGGATCGTATCCGAGATCACCAGCGCCCCGCCCAGCCAATCCGGCGAGGTCAGTGGCCGCGCCTGTGTGCCAAAGATGTTCTTGGCGATCTGCTGTAGCGCGATGGAAATCCCGAAGGTCGCCAGCAAAGTCTCAAGCGGACGGTGGTACAAGTGCCGGATGACCAACCGTTCCATCGCCACCC
>JAHDFG010000253.1 GCA_020628265.1 Pseudooctadecabacter sp.
CGGGCGTTGAGGTGTTCCGGCGGGATCACCCGTTCGGTCAGATCGTAGTGTTTGCGGAAGCCTTTGCGGTGACAGACCGAAATTTCGCCCGATCGCCAAAGGTATTCGAGGGCGGTTTTGGACGGGTGCCAATCCCACCAGCCGCCCGATTTGCGTTGTTCGTCCGACCCCACGTCCATGGAGGAACACGCCCCTTCGTCGCTGATCTGGCGCAGAACCGCATCCAGCTTGTCGCGGAACCCTTCGCGCCGCCATGCGTCCCAGCGCCGATCCATGAAGGCTTTGTCCTTGGCGAACTTGTGCCGCCAATAGGGGAAGAGCGGCATGGAGATGACGGATGCATCATGGGTCCAGTGTTCGAAGGCTGCGCGGGTCTTCATCAGGCGGGGCAGATTGGGGGCGCGGTATTGCTGGCGGCGGGACCACAGGATCAGGTCATGGGCGCGGGCCAATGTGTTGACGCTGTCTACCTGCACAAAGCCCAATTGGTCGATCACGGACGCAAGGTCATCGCCCTTGCCTGCCCCGCTGCCCCCCCCGAGCAGAAGGTGACGGTCCAGAAACATCCGGCGCGCGGTTTGGTTATCGATCAGGGGGAGGGTCATCTGTGGCCTTGGGTCTTGCGGTTTCGCCCACCCTACGGGTTGTGGCGGTGCCTGCCATCCCTTATCTGCGAGGGGCTATGGCCAAGAAAGACGACAACAGCAATTACAAGGTGATCGCCGAGAACCGGCGGGCGCGGTATGATTATGCAATCGAGGATGACCTTGAGTGCGGCATCGTGCTGACCGGATCCGAGGTGAAATCCCTGCGCACGGGGCAGTCCAACATCGCGGACAGCTATGCCTCTGTCGATGACGGGGAACTGTGGCTGACCAACGCCTATATCGCGCCTTACAAGCAGGCCATGTTCCCCCACGAGGAACGCCGCAAACGCAAACTACTGGTGTCACGGCGGGAGTTGGCGCGGCTGTGGAATGCGACCCAGCGGCAGGGCATGACGCTTGTGCCGTTGGTGATGTACTTCAACCACAAAGGCCGCGTGAAGCTGAAAATTGCGACGGCCAAGGGCAAGCAAAAGCAGGACAAACGCCAGACCGAGGCCAAGCGCGACTGGGGTCGCCAGAAGGCCCGGCTGCTGCGCCACGGCGAGTGAGCGTCGCAGTTTCGGGGAAATCCGGCTGAATCCTCCCACTATTGATCGAAATCAGACTTCTGTTAGCGTCTGCACAGCACAAGCTGTGGTGGGCGAGGCTGTGCAGATATCAATACTCAGGCCTGCAACAAGGAAGGAATGGGAACAATGGAAATGATTCTCGGTTTGTTGATCCCCGCGCTGTCCGGCGCGGCTGGCGGCAACATCATCGGTCGCGTCGCAGGCGCATTGAACGGCGGCGGTACGCTGAACACGATCCTCGGCGCCGTGGGCGGCCTTGGTGCCGGCTCTATCCTCGGCTCTTTGGGCGTGGACGCAGCCAGCGGTGCGGAAGCAGCCGAAGCTGTCTCCAACTTTGACGTAGGTACACTGGTCTCCGGCGTGCTGGGCGGCGGCGCAGGTGGTGCGGCCCTCGGCGGCATCGGCGGGATCGTCAAGAACATGCTGTCGAAAGGCTAATACGCGCCCTCCTAAGTGCGTCTCGACAGCTGACAGAGCGTCCGGGCCTTGCGGGTCGGGCGCTCTTTTATTGCGTGGAACCCCTGTAAACCTTGCGCGCTGCAGGGGACAGCGTTAGGGATCGGTCGACTTTCGTGAGGGAAGATATGGCGACCGACGATCCCAAAACACTCGTATCCACCGGTTGGCTGGCGGATCACTTGAAGGACCCCGATTTGCGCATTCTGGATGCGACGTGGTTCCTGCCCAACGAGTCCCGCAATGGCAAAGAGGAATACGAGGCGGGCCATATTCCGGGCGCGCGGTTCTTCGACATTGACGACATCAGCGACAGCCGGTCCGAACTGCCGCACATGATGCCCAGCACCGAAAAGTTCATGAGCCGGATGCGGAAGATGGGCGTGGGCGACGGCCATCAGATCGTCGTTTATGACGGCATGGGCCTGTTCAGCGCCGCCCGCGTGTGGTGGATGTTCCGCCTGATGGGCAAGACCGACATTGCCGTGTTGGACGGTGGCTTTCCCAAGTGGCAGGCCGAGGGCCATCCGGTTGAGGACCTGCCCCCCGTGATCCGTGACCGGCACATGACGACAAGTCGCCAGAACCAGATGGTGAAGGATGTCACGCAGGTCGCCGCGGCGTCCAAACTTGGCGATTACGTGATCGTGGACGCCCGTGCGCCCGAACGGTTCCGTGGAGAGGCGCCCGAGCCGCGTAAGGGGCTACGTTCCGGTCATATCCCGAACAGTCGCAACGTGTTCTACCGCGATCTGCTGAACCCCGACGGCACGATGAAAGAGCCGGACCTGATGCGCGGCATCTTTGAGAACGCCGGCGTTGATTTGAGCAAGCCTGCAATCCTGTCGTGCGGGTCCGGTGTCACGGCCGCGATCCTCGCCCTTGCCATGGAGCGAATGGGCAAGACCGATCACGCAGTTTACGACGGAAGCTGGTCCGAATGGGGCACCTTCCATGACCTTCCCATAGCCACCGGAGACGCCTGATGCTGCAGCATCTGACCGAACAACCCAAAGACAAAATTCTGGCCCTGATGGCCGCCTATCGCGCGGACCCGCGTGACACCAAGGTTGACCTTGGCGTGGGCGTCTACAAGGACGCATCGGGCAACACGCCCGTGATGCGCGCTGTCAAAGAGGCCGAGCGCCGTCTGGTCGCCGATCAGACCACAAAGGCCTACACCGGTCTGGCCGGTGATCCTGCGTTCTCGGATGCGATGATTGATCTGGTGCTGAACGGTGCTGTGGACCGCGACCGGATCGCGGCTGTGGCGACGCCGGGCGGCACCGGTGCGATCCGTCAGGGGCTTGAGCTGATCAAGCTGGCCGCGCCCGAGGCCACGGTCTGGCTGTCGAACCCGACGTGGCCCAACCACCCGTCGATCATCAAGTACCTCGATATGCCCAGCGCCGAGTACCGCTATTTTGACGAGGCCACCCGCGGCGTCGATTTCGACGGGATGATGGCGGACTTGAAGACCGTGAAGGCCGGTGATGTCGTGCTGCTGCATGGCTGCTGCCACAACCCCACGGGGGCCAACCTGACGGCGGATCAGCTGGCGCAGGCGATTGAAGTCATCAAGGCGCAGGGTGCGATGCCGTTCGTGGACATCGCCTATCA
>JAHDFG010000254.1 GCA_020628265.1 Pseudooctadecabacter sp.
TTCGTGCTGTTGGAGGAGCCGTCTTTCTCGGGCCGCTGGCGGTACCGGTACCAGCTGCCCAGCCACCCGACAGGGTGGCGGACGACGCAGACCGTTTCCATGTTTTCCAATCCGCATTTGGCAAGATAGGGGACCAGAAAGCGGTTATAGCGGTAGGCGGGCGTGTGTTTGAGAATCGGAGGATTGCGCATTGCCATGTCCGCTTTGGGGGCCAGCGCGGCCTCAAGTGCGGTCGTTCCCGTCTTGGGCATCGCCAAAAAGACCAGCTTTTCCTTCGCGAATACAAGCATTTATCACCAACTCCTGCCTCTGTTTGTGTCGTAAACTACTCTTTAACCACTTCGCGGGGAAGGTGAGTTGTGAACGATTTTAATTGCAATGTTCTCTTTTTGATCTCATAAGGGTGAGAACAAGAGGTGAACGAAGCAATCAATTGCGGCCCGTAAACGGGCATGGGATAAGGACGAAAATCATGGCAACGGCAGAGCTTTTTCAGATGAGTGACAAGAAGTCCGCGGACAAGCAAAAGGCGCTCGATTCCGCGCTGGCGCAGATCGAACGGCAGTTCGGCAAAGGGTCAATCATGACCATGGGCGGCAATGCCGTGCAGGAAATTGAGGCGACCTCGACCGGTTCGCTGGGCCTCGATATCGCGCTTGGGATCGGTGGTATTCCGAAGGGCCGTATCGTTGAAATTTACGGGCCGGAATCCTCTGGTAAGACGACGTTGACGCTGCACTGCGTGGCCGAAGAACAGAAAAAGGGCGGGGTTTGCGCCTTCGTCGACGCAGAACACGCGTTTGATCCGACCTATGCCAAGAAGCTGGGTGTCAATCTGGACGAGTTGCTGATCTCGCAGCCCGACACCGGTGAGCAGGCGCTTGAGATTGTGGACACGCTGGTGCGGTCCGGCGCGGTCAGCATGATCATCGTTGACTCCGTGGCGGCCCTGACGCCGAAGTCCGAGCTTGAGGGCGACATGGGCGACAGCTCCGTGGGTGTGCATGCACGCTTGATGTCCCAAGCGATGCGTAAGCTGACTGGCTCTATTAACAAGACCAACTGCACGGTGATTTTCATCAACCAGATCCGAATGAAGATCGGCGTGATGTTCGGCTCGCCCGAGACGACAACGGGTGGCAATGCGTTGAAGTTCTATTCGTCTGTGCGATTGGACATCCGCCGCATCGGGGCGCTTAAGGACCGCGATGAGGTCGTGGGCAACGCGACCCGTGTGAAAGTTGTGAAGAACAAGGTGGCGCCGCCGTTCAAACAGGTGGAATTCGACATCATGTATGGCGAAGGCATCTCCAAGATGGGCGAGTTGCTGGACCTTGGTGTGAAGGCAGGCGTGGTCGAGAAGTCCGGCTCGTGGTTCAGTTATGGTGACGAGCGGATCGGGCAGGGGCGAGAGAACGCCAAGACCTTCCTGAAAGAGAACCAGCACTTCGCGCTCGAGATCGAAGACAAGATCCGTGCGGCCCACGGTCTGGATTTTGATTTCAAACCCAACGCGGAAGAAAAAGACGACGGCGCGCTGTTGGAAGACTAAGACCGCCCGGCATGTTATCAAAAGGTCGCGCCCTGCGGGCGCGGCTTTTTTGTTTGTTTAGGGGGACCTTGTCCCCCTCTTGGCTGCGCCAATTCACCCCCTGCGGATATTTGAAAGCCAAAGAAGCAGGCTGCCGTGCAGCAGGCTGTGGACAGTGCGGGGTGGCAGGGCTATTTGAAGCGCACTGATTTAAGGGACCGCGACCATGACCAGCCTCAGCGATATCCGTTCGACTTTCCTCGACTATTTCAAACGTCAGGGACACGAGGTCGTGGCCTCAAGCCCGCTCGTGCCGCGCAATGATCCCACCTTGATGTTCACCAACTCCGGCATGGTGCAGTTCAAAAACCGGTTTACCGGTGTGGAAAGCGGAGCCTACCAGCGTGCAACGACATCGCAGAAGTGTGTTCGCGCAGGCGGCAAACACAACGATCTGGACAATGTGGGTTACACCGCTCGTCACCATACCTTCTTCGAGATGCTGGGGAATTTCAGTTTTGGAGATTACTTCAAAACAGAGGCTATTCCTTTCGCATGGGAGTTGCTGACCAAGGATTTCGGCATCGACAAGTCGAAGCTGCTGACGACCGTCTATCACACCGATGACGAGGCGTTTGATCTCTGGAAGAAGATAGGCGTGCCGGAAGACCGGATCATCCGGATTGCGACGGATGACAATTTCTGGCGGATGGGGCCGACAGGGCCGTGCGGGCCCTGCACGGAGATCTTTTATGATCACGGTGATCACATCTGGGGCGGCCCTCCGGGATCGCCTGAGGAAGATGGCGACCGCTTTATTGAGATCTGGAATGTCGTCTTCATGCAGAACGAGCAGTTCGAGGACGGCTCCATGACGCCCCTGGATATGCAGAGCATCGACACAGGCATGGGGCTGGAGCGGATCGGTGCATTGTTGCAGGGCAAGCATGACAACTACGACACGGACCTGATGCGCGCCCTGATCGAGGCGTCTGCTAATGCGACGGACGGTTCGCCGGATGGGCCAGGAAATGTGCATCACCGCGTGATCGCGGACCACCTGCGGTCGACCTCGTTCCTGATCGCGGAAGGCGTGCTGCCGTCCAACGAAGGGCGTGGCTACGTCCTACGCCGGATCATGCGCCGTGCGATGCGCCATGCGCATTTGTTGGGGGCGAAGGACCCCGTCATGCATCAGCTGGTGCCGGCCTTGGTGCGCGAGATGGGGGCCGCCTATCCGGAGTTGGGACAGGGCCAGACCCTGATCCAGGACACGCTTTTGAACGAAGAGGTGCGCTTCAAGCAGACTTTGGACCGTGGGTTGAAACTGCTCGACGATGCGCTGGTGGATGTCCCTGAAGGTGCCGACCTGCCGGGTGAGACGGCGTTCAAGCTTTATGACACCTATGGGTTCCCCCTTGACCTGACGCAGGATGCCCTGCGTGAAAAGGGCCGTGGCGTCGACACCGACGGGTTCGATGCCGCCATGGAAGACCAGAAGGCAAAGGCGCGCGCGGCGTGGTCTGGAACCGGTGCGGCCGCTGATGCCGCCATCTGGTTCGACTTGGCAGACGCCCATGGTGTGACCGAGTTTCTTGGCTATGAGACCGAAACCGCAGAGGGTCAGTTGCTGGCCATCGTGGCGGGCACGGATGCGGCGGACAAGGCCAACGC
>JAHDFG010000255.1 GCA_020628265.1 Pseudooctadecabacter sp.
GCTCGAAACTGTCCGATCCCGTGACGACCACATCCGCGCCCGTCGCGTCCTCGAAGTATGCCATCACGGCCTCAGCCGCCTCGGCCTGTGGCCCCAGCCACGGCCCGGCAATCGTGATGGTCTGTCCCGACAGGTCTGCTTGGCCTTCAGAAAATGCAGTCAGGCTGTCCCAACTGAACGGGCCTTCACCCGGTGCAAACAGCAAATGAGTGTCGGCCGCAGCCGTCGTGGCAAGGAGCGCGACAGCACTCGTTGCAGTGAAGAAAGTCCGGTTCATCTTAGTTCCTCCCAAGTGTTTCACCCACAGATCGTGGATGTCGCGAGGACGCTAACGGGAAAGGCAACATTGATGGAAATATCTTCTATAGCCATTAATATAGATAAAATCTATCCTTTAGATATGGACAAAAGACTCAAACAATTCCTCGTGGTGGCAGAGACTGGGAACGTGTCGCTCGCGGCAGAACTGTTGCACGTCACCCAACCGACAATCTCAGTGAACCTCGGCAAACTCGAAGACGACCACGGTGTTAAGCTGTTCAACCGCTCATCGCGGGGCATGACCCTGACGGATTTCGGAGAGGTCCTATACGAGCACGCGAAAGTTATGGCGCGGGTCAGTGATCATGCGACGGCGGACATTCGTCTCATGAAGGCCTCTCAGGAAAAGGCGGTCCGCATCGGGACTGGGTTTTCTTGGTGGACCCTGTTCGTGCGTGACATTGTTCGTGACTTTCAACTGGCGCAAACCGGCACGTCTTTCCACGTTGATGTCTGCAGCAGCCTCGATGGCTTGAGAAACCTGATGACGGGAGAAATCTCGTTCTTCCTCGGCACCCGTGTCGAAGGCCTATCCGAGAAATCCGGTTTTCAGTTCCAGACGTTGTTTGAAGTCAATGACGGCTTCTTCGTTCGGGACCAGCACCCGCTGAACAACCGATCTTGCTGCATGGCCGATCTCGACGCCTACCCGAAATTGAGCGTTTCCGCCTTTGGAAACAGACATATCGGGCTTGTGGACCGCGACGCCTTTGATCCGTCTTTCAGGCGCTCACGTGCCAACTCGGCAGGCTGGATATCGACCAATTCCATGTTCGCCGGCCTCGATCTACTGCGAGAGACCGATGCGATCCTGACGTACCCGCTCCCCACGCAGGAATTCTTCGCAAAGGAAGGTATCAGCAGGCTGGACGTCGTGGATCACGCACCGGAACCTGTCCCGATTGGCATCTACACGCTCAACTCGAAACAAATAGACGATCATGCCCGCCATCTGCTTGATGCAATCAAAAAGGCCGGCCCAGCAAGGAGCGGCCCCCACACCTGACGCGCAACCTGAAAATGTTCGACCCTGCGGTGTTGGGTTATGGGTCGTTACCGCACGACGAAGACAGAACAATCGGAGTGACGGACGACGCGCGCGGCATTCGGGCCGAGCAAGTAGTCCTTGAAGTCCGCCCGATGCGCACCGATCACGATCAGGTCCGCGCCAGACAGCTTGGCGGCCTTCAGAACCTCTTCGTAGACCGTCCCGACCGCCACGATATGGCGCACAGCCCCGTTCGCCTCGGCGCCTATGATCTTTGCGACCATTTCGTTCAAAAGTTTGCTCGCACCGTCTTGGGCCGATTTGACATCATGGTCTTTGAAATAGGCGCTGACGACGTTCGCCCCGAAGTCGGGGACGACCGTGATGACATCCAGTTGGGCACCGTCCATATCGGCGAGCTTCTTGGCCTCAAGGACCACTTTCGCTTCGTCATCGGGGCGGTTGATGTCAACGGCGCAGAGGATTGTGTTGGTCATGCCGCTTCTCCTTCGGGCTTGGACTGGGGAACGGCACGGCCATTCTGCAGGAAGGCAATCAGGCCCAGCAGCAGCAGCGCCGGAATCCAGATCAGTTCTTTGGGCAGCTGGTCCGATGCGGCTTGAACACTGCTGATCGAAACCAACTCGTCCCCGTAGAAATCGAACGATGACAATGTGTCGGAAAGCTCGGTGCCAAAGGCAGGCTCGTCGATTTGCGCGACATCATCGTTGGGCACCAGAATGAACCCCAATGCGTCCAGCCGTGCATCGCCGCCTTCCACATCGGGCACTGTCAGTGGCACCGTCACATCCTTCATCTCGAAGGTGTCAAAGTCTGGACCGGTGATGATCGCCCGCAACGTGCTGCCTGGTTCCGCATCGGCCAAGGCTTGGGCAAAAGCCGTCGGTTCAATCTCTTCAAACGGAGGCTGGATCTGGTTCATAAAGAAGCCGGGCCGGAACAGCGCGAATGCAATCAGCAGCATGGCGACCGTTTCCCAGATGCGGTTCTTGGTCAGGAACCACCCCATCGTGGCCGCTGTGAAGACCAGAATGCCGATGGTCGAGACGATGAAGACAAGGATGCCTTGCGTTAGCGTCACATCGATCAACAACAAGTCCGTGTTGAAGATGAAGACAAACGGCAGCGCCACGGTCCGCAGGCTGTAGAAGAACGCGGTGAAGCCGGTGCGGATAGCATCCCCACCCGACACGGCGGCGGCGGCAAAACTCGCCAAGCCCACAGGGGGTGTCACATCCGCCATGATCCCGAAATAGAACACAAAGAGGTGCACCGCGATCAGCGGCACAACAAGGCCCGACTGCGCGCCTAGCTCAACCACCACGGCCACCATCAGGGACGACACCACGATGTAGTTGGCCGTCGTCGGCAAGCCCATACCAAGGATCAGTGAGAGGATCGCCACGAAGATCAGCATGAGGATCAGGTTGCCGCCCGACAGGAACTCGACAAAGTCGGCCATCACCTGACCGATACCCGTCAGGGACACGGTACCCACGATGATGCCAGCGGTCGCTGTTGCCAGACCAATGCCGATCATGTTGCGCGCGCCGTCAATCATGCCTTCGACCAGATCGACCGCACCGTCGTAAAGGCGGCTCATAGCGTTGGGCTCACCCCGGAACATCGCTTTCAGCGTCTTTTGCGTCAGCAGGATGCCGAACAGAAGGAAGGTGGCCCAGAAGGCCGACAAGCCCGGTGATTTGCGTTCGATCATCAGGAAATAGACCAGCACGATGATGGGCAGCAGGTAGTAGAGGCCGGATTTGTAGATCTTGGCCAGATCAGGCAGCTCCACCACTTCGGCATTCGGGTCATCGGGCTCAAGGTCTTCGACCTGTGAGGCCACGTAAATCAGGCCAACGTAGA
>JAHDFG010000010.1 GCA_020628265.1 Pseudooctadecabacter sp.
CAGGAACAGGGGGCAGGGTCAAGTTTTATGGGGCGATTTCAGCGGAAGTCAGGAGACAGCGGCCCGTGTTCGGATCGATCTGAAGCGTGCGGAAGCTGTCCGGTTTTCCCGCGACGGTGATGATGACCAATGCGTCAGGTCTAGGCCTGAAAGATGTTCAACAAAGCGATGTTCTGATCGAAACCTTTTGCTCAGGTCACGGCGTGTGGCGTCGTCGAGTTCGGGGATGGGAATCCGTTTCCCTTCCAGTCGGGTGCGGATGGCTGTCCGGACCGCCTTGGGCAAAAGAGCTTTGGCCAGTGTTTGTAGGCGACCGGGATGTCTTAATGCGTGTGACAGCCGCGGCCGTGCGGAGGTTTCGACAAGTGCGTTCGTTTCATTGACGCGGTCGTTGCGGGGAAGCGGAACCGCTTGAATGCGCAAGTGCTGACAGACGTCACGCCAGCATCTGTCTGGATCGGTTTGCAGCCTTGCAAAATCAAGGAAGAGAATCTGATCACGCTCAAACTCTGTCAGGAACCGGCCCAAGGGGTCGGCGTAGTGGCCCAGTCCTGCGTATTGGTGCGCCCAGCTCCAGCCTTCGGTTTTTCGTTGATGCTCCTGACCAAGGGCCTCTTCAAAGGAGGTGCAAGGCTCAAGGTTGTCGCGACGGTGGTGTTTGTATTGTGAGAAGGCGCGATCAACGGGATCACGGAGCAGGATGATAATGCGGGCATCGGGGCGGGCCTGTGCGATGCGCTGCGCTGCATGTGGGTCACTCAGGTAAACAGGGGAGGCGTCCCCCGTGACGCTGTCCCCCGCATCGGCATAAAGGCCCGCATATGCTTTGCTGTCGGTGGCAATGTCACGGACATAGTCCGGATCATAAGGGCCTTTCGCAGGCCTTGGTGACTGATGCGAGAAGGCAAAGAATCCCGGTTCCTTCGTGGGGGGAAGAAACACATCCGGATGATGCGTAAGCCACGTGTAGACAGCGGTTGTGCCGGCTTTCGCGGCGCCAACGATGAAGAAATCGGGTGCGTATGTATCGATATGCGGTGTCATGAGCCGTTCTTGGCACATGGCGGCTATCAGATATGTAATCCAAAAGGATATAACACTGGGGCATTGGAGTAACGACCGCAATGCCCCAAAGGTGTGCCTAGGATCAGCCCCTGAATTTGCTCATCAACATCGATCCGTTGGTGCCGCCGAATCCGAATGAGTTCGTCATCACAGTATCCAGTCCTGCATCCGGTTTGAACGCGGTTGCGATTTCGCTTGGCTGGATCGCGGGATCCAAAGTTTCCACGTTGATCGACGGGATGATGTAATCCCCCTGCAGGGCCAACAGGCAATACACGGCCTCTTGCGCGCCGGTGGCCCCTTGGGAGTGGCCGGTCATCGACTTGGTGGAGCTGATCGGGGGCGTGGAGCCCTCGCCAAACACACGGCGGACGGCCTCGACTTCGCCGACATCACCCACTGGCGTCGATGTGCCGTGGGCGTTGATGTAGCTGACGCTGCGGCCTTCCGGCAGGGTTTTCAGCGCGCCGCGCATGGCCCGTTCGCCGCCTTCGCCGGAGGGGGCAACCATGTCGGCGCCATCGGAGGTGGCAGAGAACCCCGTGACCTCGGCATAGATCTTGGCCCCGCGCGCCTGCGCGTGCTCAAGGCTTTCCAGCACGACCATGGCACCACCGCCTGCGATCACGAATCCGTCGCGGTTTGCATCAAACGCGCGGGAGGCGCGTTCTGGTGTGTCGTTGTATTTCGAAGACATCGCGCCCATCGCGTCAAAGAGGCACGACAGCGTCCAGTCGAGCTCCTCACCGCCGCCGCCGAACATCACGTCTTGATGGCCAAGCGCGATTTGCTGGGCGGCCATACCGATGCAATGCAGGGACGTGGAACAAGCCGAGGTGATCGAGAAGTTCATGCCCTTGATCTTGTAAGACGTCGCAAGGTTCGCGCTCACGGTCGAGGACATGGTTTTTGGGACCGCAAAGGGCCCGATCCGCTTGGTCGATCCGTTCTTCAGTACAGTCTGGTGTGCGGCCAGCATGGCGGAGGTGGACGGGCCGCCGGAACCGGCGATCAGGCCGGTCATGGGGTTTACGACCTCGGCTTCGGTCAGGCCGGCGTCCTCGATGGCCTGACCCATGGCGATATGGGCGTAGGCGGCACCAGGCCCCATGAACCGCAGGGTGCGTTTGTCCACATGGTCGGTCACGTCCAGCTTCAGCGTGCCTGCAACCTGACTGCGGAAACCGTGTTCTGCCATTTCCTCGGAGGCCACGATGCCGGATGTGCCAGCCCGTAGCGCGGCGTCGACCTCGGCTGCCGAGTTTCCGATGGGGGAAACGATCCCCAGACCTGTGATGACAACTCTTCTCATGCGTATTCAGCGCGGCGCGTGGCGCGGCTGCTCCCTTTAGGCTTTGGACTACCTCTAGGAGACGTGGCGTAAGAGGGCAAGGGCAGGCCCGCCTTACGCGGCGGGTTTGGTCGCTGTGCCCATGTAGATCACGGTCTTGAGGGGCAGGCGGCCGAAAGTCGGGTCCAGCCGCCTGTTCAAACCGCGTGGGCCAAGTCCCGTCATTTTGCCGACTTCAAACCCGTGCGAGGTCATCTGCGCCCAGAGCTCATCCGGTTTGATGAACATCTTCGGATCATGGGTGCCCTTGGGCAGCAGACGCAGCACGTCCTCGGCTATGGTGATGACAGCCAACCGTGCCACGGGGTTGCGGTTGATCGTGTCGAACAGGAACATGCCGCCCGGTTTGAGGACGCGGTAGACCTCTCCTACCACGCGGTGCAGGTCGGCCACGTGTTCGAGGACGTCGACACAGGCCACTGCGTCGAAATGGTCGTCGGGGTAGGGCAGGGCCTCGCCCACGCCGACATCGTACCGGATGGTCCTGCCGGTTTCGGTGGCATGGGCTTGCGCCGCCGCGATGGCATCCTTGGCGGGGTCGATGCCAGTGACGCTTGCGCCTTTGTCGTGCAGCGCCTCGGCCAGAAAACCGCCCGCGCAGCCGAGGTCCAGAACCGTCTTGTCCTGCCAGTCGATGAACTTGTCGAAATACGACAGCCGCCCCGGCACCATGTTTTTCAAAGTGCGGACCCAGCGGATGTCATCGGACCACCAGTTGGCGGCGACGTCGTCATAGATGGCAAGGTTGTTGCGGGCGGTCATTTGTGTCGGGCCTTCGTGAAGGGGATGAAATAGGGTGTGCGGGCTTGGAACGCAGCGAAACGGTCGCCGTAGATCTTGGTGAACCGCCGTTCCTTATGCAGCGGGGCTGCGACGCAATAGGTGGTCCAGAATACGGCTAAGGCAAGCTGGTCAGGCGTATAGGTTGGCATCGTCCAGAGGGTCAGCGCGAAGGAGGCGTAGATCGGCTGGCGGATCAGGCGGTACAGGCCCCGTGTGGGCAGATCAGGGAACTTGGGTGCGCGGTCACGCAGCATCGCGAACCATCCCAGCATCCCTGATTGCAATTGGAACCCGCTTTGCAGGATCGACAGGCCCAACAGGCCCCAAGCGCTCGCGTAGGCGGCGCACATCAGCCAGAAAACGAGGCCCTCAGCCTGCCAGAGGATGACGCCAGAGGGCGACCAGAACGCAAATGTTACGGCCAGTTGGATGGAGGCGATGATGGCATAGTGGGAGGTTGCCAGCCGTTCATCCGGTCCGATCAGGGCAAGTATTTTCCGTCCGCGGTCGGTCAGAAGGAAGGAATGCAGTATGGGAAACTGCAGAACCAGCAACGCGTTCGCGAGGACGGCATAGGGATAGGGGATGCTGCCCCAAGACGCGCTCAGGCCGAAGAACAGATGGTAGATCATCAGGCCGACCGCTAAGGCGAAAAGGCCATGGGTCAGGGCGCCGAAGAAAAGGGCTGTCAGGATACGGCGGGCGGCTGTCATACCCTTTGAACGTTGCAGGACGGGCCATGGATGTGCGGCGTGATGACGCTTGGTTACTTAAGCGTACGGTGTTTCTAGTAGATGCCACGCATTTTGCGCGGCAACCGCAACGTCGTCGGAAAGGTGCAAAGACAAGGGGAAATTGGGCGAGCGTTGGCGGCCCCCTTTCGTGGGGGTATCAAACCAACTTCGCGCGCGACTTTGAGCGATCCTTTCGGCGTGAGTAATTTCAAAAACATGGAACATTGGCTTCTCCGCCGATCCACACACCGTGACAAGGAAATCAGCAACGACTGTCGGGTTTCCGCCGTTGAAAAAGGGTTTGCCCTTTGTCAGAAACCCTGTTGAATGCCCGAAAGAGGGGCGTTTCGATGACAATGCACCCTTCACTTGCACAACGACACGCAGTCGTTCTTTGACGGCGATCAAGTCGCCGTTCACGGCTTTGCTGGCTCCATCAAGGCGTTCGACATGCCACCCGCGTCGAAGAAGCTCCAGTTCAACCAGAACCTCCGCAATTTTGCCATTTTGCGCCTTTGCTTGAAAGCTCATAGGGTCCGCCGACTCAACTCTCGCTCAGGGCGACCTTCATGTCTTTGACCTCGTAGATCACCTCGCCGTCGGCTTCGACGATCCCGTCGGCCACGCCCATGGTCAGGCGGCGGGTTTGGACGGCTTTGGTAAAGTCGATCTTGTAGGTCAGCATTTTGCGGTCGGGGCGCACCATGCCTTTCAGCTTCACTTCGCCCACACCCAGCGCATAGCCGCGCCCTGTCCAGCCGCGCCAGCCGAGGTTGAAGCCCGTCAGCTGCCAAAGACCGTCCAGACCCAGACAGCCGGGCATGATCGGGTTGCCGGGGAAGTGGCAGTCAAAGAACCACAGGTCCGGCTTGATATCGAATTCCGCCAGCACGTGTCCTTTGCCATGTGCGCCGCCGTCGCCGGAAATGTCGGTGATCCGGTCCATCATCAGCATCGGCGGTTCTGGCAGTTGGGCATTGCCGGGGCCGAACAGCTCTCCGCGGGCACATTTCAGCAGATCTTCGCGGTCGAAAGTGGTCGGAAAGTCGGACATGATTGATGGATCCCTTATGGCGTGGCGTTTGCGCCCTCTAGCACCCGATCCGGAACAAGGGCAAGGCTGAGACGCCGCAGGAGGGTGCGACCTGTTGCGACCGTTTCGCAAAAGCCATTGAAAGCGGGCGTCAAACACTCATATGATACGGCAACGTGCGAAGGGTTATTCATGACTGACGTTCATACGGAAACAGCGATGGATCGCGGCACCGTCTGGTTGACGGGCGCCGGTTTGCGGCCGACGCGCCAGCGTAAGGCATTGGCCGACCTGTTGGTCGGAGACGGCCGTGACCGTCATGTAACCGCCGAAAGCCTGTTTGATGCCGCCGCGCGCGCCGGTGAAAAGGTGTCGCTGGCCACGGTCTACAACACGCTGCGCGCGTTCTGCGATGCGGGCCTTCTGCGTGAGATCACGGTGGACGGGTCCAAGTCATACTTCGACACGAATATGAGCGATCACCCCCACTTCTACTGGGAAGATGACAACCGACTGTCGGACGCTCCGGCTGAACAATTGGAAATCGCCCGCGTGCCGGATGCCCCTGAAGGGGCCGAAATTGCGTCCGTGGACGTGGTGATCCGGCTGCGGCGCAGCTAACCCCTTCAAAACGTCAGGGATTCCTTAGTTGATCGGGCGGCCTCGCCCAGCCTAGACTTTTGCCCATATTGTTTGGGGAAATTTCAATGGCACATATTAACAAGGACGATTTGGTCCAATCCTATCACCGTGTCCGCACTGCGCTGGGCATATTGGGCATGATGCTGCCTGTCTTTCTGATTGTCGCAGGGCTGAGTGATACGCGGATCGAACCCTCGATCAGTGATTTTTATCATACGATCTACCGTGACATCTTTGTGGGCACGATGATCGCCATCGGGGTCTTTCTGTTCACTTACCGTGGCTACAGGCGCACCAGGGGTGAATGGTTGGACGACGACTGGCTGGCGACGATCGCTGGCATTGCTGCCATCGGGTTGGCGATGTTCCCGAACGAAAGTCCGACCCAGCAGGTCGCGACCCTGACGCAGCGCCTTGTGGGGATGGAGATGAGCCCGCCTTTGCACTACGCCTCTGCGCTGGTTTTCTTTGCGTGCCTCGCCGCGTTCTGTCTGGTGAAATTTGCGCGGACGGCGAAACCGGCGCGGCGCTGGATTTACCGGACGTGTGGCTGGATCATCGTGGCAAGCCTGATTGCGATCTTTGTCGCGTCAGCGTTCAAGATCATGGGCGGACCTGTGGGCAAGGCATTTGTGGTCGATTACAACCTTGTCTTCTGGTTTGAGGCTGTTGGCATCTGGGCGTTTGGGCTCAGCTGGTTGGTCAAGGGCAAGGCGGATCTGATGGTTGCGACGCAAGTTGCAGCCCTGCGTAGGGTCGTCCGCCCCGAAACCAAGGTCACGGGCCGTCATCCGGCAGAGTGAGCGGGCTGCAAAAAACCGGTCAGGGATTCACGGGCCGTTAACGATGGGCGGGCCATGGTTGCCCCATGAGTTACCATAGCCCCACCGCCCCGACCTGTGTCCTTGCGCCCAATCTTTACGATGTGCCCGTGGCGCTTCGATGTTTTGCAGCCGATGTCGATAGCAATGCATTGGTGCACAACGTGCATCTGCTGCGGGATTGCGTGGCTGTTGCCGGTCGCCGGTGGGATTTCGAGATTGAGGCGGCGGTTGTATTGCCGGCGGAGCTTCACCTTCTGGCCGTGTTCCGAACAGGGGAATTCGGCATCCGTCAGGCCGCCGCCCTGATCCAGAGTGTTTTTGACCGCCATGTGGAGGGTGAATGGTCCGGCTGGGATGGCGCGGCACGCCTGACCCCGGTTGATCCATCGGCCACGCGGCTGCGCCGTGCGTTTATCGAGGCTGCACCGGTGCGGCGCGGGCTGGTCGATGACCCAGCCGATTGGCCCTATAGCTCCGCCCATCGGTCGCAGGCGCAAGTCACGACACTGGGCGCGGCTGTGGCCTAGGCATCGGGTGCGGGCAGCACTGTGAAATAGGTGTCTAGGATCGGGATGATGCGTGTGATGGGTTCCTGCCATTGGTCCATCGTCAGGCCAACAGAATGGGCCGAGACTCGGAAAGGTCCGTGCCGGAAGGTCACGATCGCCATTGCATCCCGTTCTGAATACTTGTCGACCACAAAAACCGCCTGAGGCTCGAAACCCTCAGGTGTGAGGTGAACGTGGTACTGCCAATATGCGCCCCAGTCACAGCTTTCGGGAGGGATGTAGTCCAATCCTTCGACGGTTCGTTCCGTTTCGCAGATCGACCTGTCCGACAAGAGAGGGGCAGTCAAGTCGACATAGTTGCCCAAAGCATAAATCCTGAAAGTGACTGGGCGGTCTGACCATTCGGTGGGCACCTCAAACCAACGACATACGCGGGGGTCGTTGTGCCAACCTGTGTCGCATTTCCGGAACGGCGCATCCGCAGGGATCATCACCCCGAACCCTGCCAGCAGCGACGGGTCGCTGGTCCGCGATGGAGCGAGGTATCTGGTGTGGTCAAAGGGGCTTGCCGCGTTTTCCAAGGCGTAGGTGATGTGGGTCCACGCAAGCGGAGCAAATAAGCAAGCCGCTAAGGCAACAAGGCCGGTGAGCGCGAGCTTCCACTTGTAAAACGCGAGGATCAAAAGGCCGATCAGCGCAATCGCAAGCACGACGACGGCCAGAATAGCCCCGAAGCCGCTAGCGATCATGGTGCTAGAACCACTGCCCGGGTTCCATCAGCCCCAAGTCCAGCAGTTGTTGTGAGTGCCATTCGAACGCCGTTGAATTGTGCCACTTGAACGTCTCGATCTCGAACGTGGAACCGGGGTTACGCTTGAGCGCCTTGGCCGTGCGGAAGGAACAGACAGCTGCTGTCAGGTTGTGGTGCCACGGACAGGAATAGGTGTTGTATTCGGGGTCGCTGAAGGTGTGATCCTCGCTAAAGACCAGCCCGGGCTTGTTGCGGAAGATCGACACGCGGTCGATCCGGCGGCGGGGCACAGGGATGTGTTCTTCGAACCGCCACCGGAGACCGCCGAAGAAATCAAGCTGCCGGTCCAGATCGTTGTTCCAGCGGTCTTTACGGGCCAACGCGTAGTAGCCGGTCTTGTCCAGATGCGCGTCTTCGATGCACACGGCGTTGGGGTGTTGCCACAAATCGCCGGTGTAAAGGTCCACGACATAGGTCAGGATCGTGTCGCGGCGCTCCTCAACGTTGAAGGCGATCATCTCGCCAACAGAGCGGTGTTCGCAGAATGGATAGAACAGGAATTCCGAATTGTAGCAGTAGTAGATCCACAGATCGCCCGTGGCTTTCATCACACCGTTGACCGCGGCCCCCAAGGCGTTGGGTTGCAGCATGTTGTAGCTGACGCGGATGATATCCTCGGCCACGTCTTCGGCGATGTCGAATTCCGGCATGGCAAAGACGATCACATGTTTGAAGCCAATGCCAAGGTGGTGACGGATGGTGGCATCCAGTTCGACCTCATCTTCTGCGAAGATAAGGGCGATTGGCCCTTTGACGATCTTGGGCGCGCCATCTTTGAGGAAGCTGGCAAGGTCGGGATGGTGGATCATGGGGTGTGCTCTGCCTTTTGCGGCTTAATGTCCGGTAAATCACGGTTCATTGCAAGCGTCGCAGGGCTGGGGTAGACGCGGGCGCAATCCCGCAATTGCACCCGTTTAAGGTTGTCCCATGTCCGACCCCAAGAAGCTCTTTATCAAGACCTATGGCTGTCAGATGAACGTCTATGACAGTGAACGCATGGCCGAAGCGCTAGGCGGGCAGGGCTATGTGGAAACGCAAAGCCCCGATGATGCGGATATGATCCTGCTGAACACCTGCCACATTCGCGAAAAGGCGGCTGAAAAGGTCTATTCGGAACTGGGGCGATTTAAGGGACTGAAGGCCGAGAAGCCGGACCTTAAGATCGGAGTCGCTGGCTGCGTGGCCCAAGCCGAGGGCGAAGAGATTATGCGCCGGCAGCCCATGGTCGATCTGGTTGTAGGCCCGCAAAGCTATCACCGCCTGCCTGCGATGGAAGAGGCTGTGGGCAAGGGCGAAAAGGCGCTGGATACGGATTTCCCGCTCGATGATAAATTCGACACGCTGAAAACCCGCCCCAAGGCCAAGCGTGGCCCGACCGCGTTCCTGACGGTGCAGGAAGGCTGCGACAAATTCTGCGCCTTCTGCGTGGTCCCCTATACCCGTGGTGCCGAAGTCAGCCGACCCGCTGAGCGTATCGTCCGCGAAGCGCAGGAATTGGTTGAGGCCGGTGTGCGTGAAATCACGTTGCTAGGCCAGAACGTGAATGCCTACCACGGGCACGAAGGCGGCTTGGCCGGCTTGATCTGGGCGCTCGACAAAGTCGACGGGTTGGAGCGTATCCGTTTTACCACGTCCCACCCCAACGACATGGACGACGCGTTGATCGAGGCCCACGGCACCTGTGACAAGTTGATGCCCTATCTGCACTTGCCCGTTCAATCCGGCAGTGACCGTATCCTGAAGGCCATGAACCGCAAACACACGCGCGATCAGTATTTCCGTTTGATCGAGCGCATCCGCGATGCACGGCCTGATCTGTTGTTGTCCGGCGACTTTATCGTGGGCTTCCCCGGTGAGACGGAAGAGGATTTCGAAGACACGATGGACCTGATCCGCACTGTGCACTACGGGCAGGCGTATTCGTTTAAATACTCGACACGGCCCGGAACACCCGCTGCTGAGAAACCCCAGCTGCCGGATGATGTGATGGACGACCGCTTGCAGCGGCTGCAGGCACTTCTGCGCGAACAGCAGAAGGCGTCGCAGGATGCGATGGTTGGAAAGACCGTCACCGTCCTGTTTGAGAAAGCAGGGCGCGAGCAGGGCCAGATGATCGGCAAGTCAGAACACCTTCATGCAGTTTTCGCCGAAGCGCCAGACGTAGCTGTGGGTGACCTGCGTCAGGTTGCAGTGACACAGTCCGCTCCGAACTCCCTTGGCGGCACGCTGCTGGCTTCGGCAGGATAAACCCTGATCTCTCCAGCAGTTAGGCCCCATTGTTCGCGCACACCTATGACGGGTGCTCTTGCGTGCATTCGCAGCAATCCATCGCAGAAATCGGCATTGTTGCTAAACTAGACACAATATTTAGCGAATTTCCCTTTCATTCTTGCGGTTTATCAGTAACCATAACGCATTATGAGACTGCTGCGGCTGGCAAACGCCAACAGGCGGGCCAACACGCGACGTGTGGACGAAAAGACCAGTGGGGGACATTGGATGTCGAAAGTAATGGATTTAATCAGGTGCGGCATCGCTGCACTGGTTGTGCTGGGGACGGCGTTGCCGGTCGCTGCACAGCAATCAATGACGGCGCCGCGGGGCGAACCTGTAGGGCGCATTCAGTGGGGTGTCTGGATTGACCCTGACGGCTGCATGCACTGGATGGCCGATGGCGGCATCGAACAATATCAGGTCAACCGTCTGGACCCTGAAACAGGTCGTCCGGTCTGCATGAAGATCAACACCTGCTTTGAGGGCAACACGGATGCGATGTTCCACACGGACAGCGCCCGTCTGACCAACCAGGCACGTGCTCGTTTGCAGCAGGTCTTCAGCCAGCAGGGCGTGTTCGGCTATGCCGTTTACGGTCACACCGACAGCCGCGCTTCGCATGAGTACAACCAGCGCCTGTCCGAGCACCGTGCTCGCGCAGTTGCAGATGTCGGTCGTAGCGTTGGCGCGATGATCGAACGTGAAATCGGCTTTGGCGAGACCCGCCCCGTGGCCTCCAATTCAACACACGCTGGCATGGCGCAAAACCGCCGTGTCGAAGTGATCTGCTACCGGTGGTAATCATGAACATTGCAAAACTTACAATCATGACCGTCGCCGTTGGCAGCCTTGCTGCTTGTAGCGTTGAAGGTACACGTGCCTATCAGGGCACTGGCGATTTCATCGCCGTTGCAGGCGACCTTGGCCGCGATGCGACGTCCAACATCAACGACAATGCCGGTGTCGCCGTGACGCCTGACGGCTGTCAGGCTTGGATCATCGACGATGGTGTGGATGGCCGTGCCTCCAACCGTCTGGACCCTGTCTCGGGCCTGCCGGTCTGTGCGGGTGAGCCGGGCGTGGTTTACGGCCCCTACCAGAGCTCTTCGGAAGGCATCGTCGACCGTGTACCAGGAGAACCGGTACCCGTCCGCGTGGAACAGGTTCCTGTGCGCACGCAGACAGGTCACTTCCACACCGTGCACCCAGTGGAACAACAGCACGGCTGGTAGCACAATTGATCAGCAAAATAGGGGGGCTGCGGAACACCGCGGCCCCTTTTTTCGTTTCAAAATGGTGACAATTCGCCATCACGTCTTGCGCCTCGCGTCGCAAGCCGCCACCATCAAGAAAACCACCTAAGCCGGAGATTTGATTGGCCCTCAAAACCCCACCGAGCAGCCCCAAGAGTGAGCAGCCCCCGACCGCGTATGAACAGGATGCAGCCCCTGTTGTGCTGGAGTTCCCCGACAACTTTCTGTTGATTGATTTATGCGGTGAACATGACCGCAACCTTGCAGATATAGAGCTAAAGCTCGGCGTTCAGATTTTGCGACGCGGCAACCAGCTGTCCATTCATGGAGAGCCCGAAGCGCAGGCCGAAGCGGCTGAGGTTTTGCAATCTCTCTATGAACGCCTCGAAGCGGGTCGGGCCGTGGAACCGGCTGACATTGACCGCGAAGTGCGGATGGGGGCCTCCGAGAAGGGCACCGGCAGCCCTGCGGGCGACCAGATGGACCTCATTCCCGGCGACCGCGTTGAGATCAAAACGCGCAAAAAGATGGTCGAGCCGCGCACAGCGGCACAAAAGGCCTATGTCAAATCGCTGTTTGAGAATGAACTTGCCTTCGGGATTGGACCAGCGGGGACGGGTAAGACCTATCTGGCGGTCGCCGTGGGGGTGAACCTGTTCATCGGTGGCCACGTGGACCGGATCATCCTGAGCCGTCCTGCCGTGGAAGCCGGTGAAAAGCTCGGCTACCTGCCTGGTGATATGAAGGACAAAGTCGATCCCTATATGCAGCCGCTTTATGATGCGTTGAACGATTTTCTGCCTTCGAAACAGGTCACCAAACTGATCGAAGAAAAGAAGATTGAAATCGCGCCCTTGGCCTTCATGCGTGGGCGCACCTTGTCACGGTCTTTCGTGGTGCTGGACGAGGCGCAGAACGCCACGACCATGCAGATGAAGATGTTCCTGACCCGTTTGGGCGAAGGTAGCCGCATGGTGATCACGGGCGACCGCACGCAGGTGGACTTGCCGCGTGGTGTGTCATCAGGCCTGCGGGATGCAGAACGTCTGTTGGCCAAGATCCCCAAGATCGGCTTCAACTACTTCACGTCCAAAGACGTCGTGCGCCATCCGCTGGTCGCCGCTATCATCGAGGCATATGAGGCCGATGACCCAAAATAGGCTTCTTTGGCTTTCAAATATCCCGGGGGGAGTCCAAAGGACGGGGGGCAGCGCCCCCCTGAGCCCATGCCTTTGAGCTCTCACATCGACATCCTGATCGAAGATCCCCGCTGGGAGGGTCTGACGCCCTTGGCCGGCCGCGCCGTTGCCGCCGCTTTGGAGGGCGTGGGATTGGAGCCGACATCGTTCGAGATCAGCCTGCTGGCCTGTGATGACGTGCGTATTGCCAAGCTGAACGAGGATTTCCGTCAGAAGGGCCAGCCGACGAACGTCCTGTCGTGGCCGTCGGACGAACGCGGGGCCATGGCCGACGGCGAAATGCCTGTTCCGCCGCAGCTGCCCATGGATGCCGAATTGGGCGATATTGCCATTTCCTATGACACCTGTGCGCGGGAGGCCGCCGAAGCGGGAAAACCGTTCGAGGATCATGTGACCCATCTTTTGGTCCACGGAACCCTGCATTTGTTGGGCTTTGATCACATTCGGGACCGCGATGCGGCCCTTATGGAAGGATTGGAGACAGAAATACTTGGCAAACTGGACATCCCTGACCCATATTCGTAAGGACATGGCCTTGGGCTGCACCTTTGCGGCCTTATTTGGAAACGGAGAAGATGGGCGACACGACCGACGGGTCCTCTAGTGCGGCGCACAGCGCGCAGCCAGACCCCAAACAACAGACGAGTGATCGCGGCTTTTTTGGCCGCATTGTTGAGGCGCTCAGCCCCTCGGACACCCCCGAAGACGTAACGCCTGTGACAGGCTACGGGCCGCCCACAGAAGTGCGCGGCATGATCAACCTGCGCAACAAGCGGGTCGAAGACGTGATGATCCCGAAGGTGGATGTGATTGCCGTGCCGTCCACCATCAGCCGTGACGATCTGGTTCAGGTGTTCCGTGACAGCGGCCAGACACGCTTGCCGGTCTTTGACGGCACATTGGATACGCCCATCGGCTTTGTTCACATGAAGGATTTTGCGCTCAAGCACGGGTTCAACGGGTCTTCCAAGACCTTCGATATGCGGGCGCTGACGCGCGAATTGCTTTTCGTGCCACCGTCGATGCCTTTGGGCGTGTTGCTGCAAAAGATGCAAAGCGACCGGATTCACATGGCCTTGGTGATCGACGAATACGGCGGTACGGATGGTCTGGTCACCATCGAGGACCTGATCGAACAGGTCGTCGGTGAGATTGAAGACGAACACGACACGGATGAGGCCGATCTTTGGGTCGTCGAGAAACCTGGCGTCTATCTGGCTGAGGCCAAGTCTCCTGTCGAGGAGTTTGAAGCCGAAGTGGGTTTGCGCCTGACCGAGCACGACGAGATTGACGAGGAAGAGATCGACACTCTGGGCGGTCTGGTCTTCATGCTTGCTGGTCGCGTGCCGGCGCGTGGAGAGATGATCAAACACCCCGAAGGTCCCGAATTCGAGGTGATCGAGGCTGATCCCCGCCGGATCAAGCGGCTGAGGGTGCACGTCGACGGCGCTGCAAGCGGCTAGGCCCGTGGCGCTGCATCCGTCTGATCTTGAGGGCCGGATCGCCGGCCAGCCGAAGCCGATACGCGTTCTGGTGCCACTGCTACTGGGTGTCGCGATTGCACTTGGCCACGAAAGCTGGCTGGCGACGAATGCGACGGTTTTGATCGGGTTGGTGTTGGCGTTCTTGCTGGTGCCTGCCGCGCAGGGGCGGGCGGGCTGGTACGGATGGTTGATCGGCGTAGGCTACTTTGCCTTTACCCTGCGCTGGATCATTGAACCCTTTCTTGTGGATCCTGTCCGTCACGGCTGGATGGCTCCGTTTGCGATCATCGGCCTTGCCGGTGGCTTGGCGCTTTTCTGGGCGGCCGCCTTCTGGCTCGCACGGCGTTTTGCAGGCGCATCGCCCATGGCCATGATCTGGGCGGCGGTTTTTCTGACCGCGGTCGAACTGGCACGGGGGCATGTCCTGTCCGGCTTTCCTTGGGCGCTTGTCTCTTACAGCCTTGTGGGCACGGTATGGGATGTGTGGCTGGCTTGGGTCGGGCCTTACGGGCTAAATTTCTTGTTGTTCGGCGTCGCTGCAGTGACAGCCTACAGCCTGCAACGCGGGTGGACCTTGATCTGGCCTGCCTTGGTGGGCGTTCTGTTTGCCACGTTCGGGATGCAGGCCGTCACGCCGTCCGCGCCTGCGCCCCTTGCCGAGGTCGTCCGCGTGATCCAGCCCAACGCGCCGCAACACCTCAAATGGGACCGCGACTGGATGGGCGTCTTTTTTGACCGTTCGATCGAGCTGACGGCCGCGGGCGAGGGGGCGGATGTTGTGATCTGGCCCGAAACGTCGGTGCCGACGCTGGTCGAATATGCGCAGCCCGCGTTTGAGCGCATCGCCGGTGCCGCCAATGGGGCGGCTGTTGTAGCAGGTATTCAGCGCCGCGAGGGGGACAGCTACTACAATTCGGCGGTGGTGCTGGACGATGACGGTGCAGTGGCTGACTTGTATGACAAGGCGCATCTGGTGCCGTTTGGTGAATACGTGCCGCTGGCGTGGCTGCTGGAGCCCATCGGTTTGGGGACATTGGTGGATCAGGTGGCGGGCTTCAGCCGCGGTGCCCCGCCTGAACTGCTGGAGATCGAAGGCTTGGGCCGTGTTCGCGTGCTCATCTGCTACGAAGGCATCTTCCCTGAAGAGATCGCGACAGGGGACGGGCAGGCAGACATCGTTTTGATCCTGACCAATGATGCATGGTTCGGCGCAGGGCCCGGCCCGCGCCAGCACCTTGCGCAGGCCCAAGCGCGGGCTATCGAACAGGGACTTCCCGTAATCCGGTCCGCGAACACGGGCATATCGGCGGTGATCGACGCGCGGGGCGAAATCGTGGCCCAGTTGCCTTTGAACGAGGCCGGTGCCTTGGACGCCGCCGTGCCCGCCCCATTGCCGCCGACGGTTTATGCGCGCACGGGCGACTGGCCTTTGGTGGTGTTGCTTTTGGTCTGCACCCTTGCCGGTGGCGCCCTGCGACGCGCGATAGTCGTTGACGGGGCAGACCCGCGCAGATAGGCGAGTTTCAAATCAATCCGACCACAACGGCTTCCTGACGTGGCTCGGCAGAACAAACGGAGCATTCCCCATGGCACGCAGCAATTACACTTTCACGTCGGAGTCCGTCTCGGAAGGGCATCCCGACAAGGTTTGTGACCGCATCTCGGATGCGGTTCTGGACGCCTTCTTGGCCGAAGACCCGCTGGCTCGGGTGGCCTGCGAAACGTTTGCCACGACAAATCGCGTTGTCATCGGGGGCGAAGTTGGCCTGACCGACCAGGACAAGCTGGCCGAATATATGGGCCGGATTGACCAGATCGCGCGCGATTGCATCAAGGACATCGGCTACGAGCAGGACAAGTTCCACTGGAACACCTGCAAGGTGACCAACCTGTTGCACGAACAGTCGGCGCATATCGCCCAAGGTGTGACCGGTGAACAAGGCGATGAGGGCGCGGGCGACCAGGGCATTATGTTTGGTTATGCCACCAACGAGACCGAGGCGCTGATGCCTGCCCCCATTCAGTATTCCCACGCGATCCTGCGGCGTCTGGCCGAGGTGCGCAAAAACGGGACCGAGCCAACCCTTGGCCCCGATGCCAAGTCCCAGCTGTCCGTGCGGTATGAAAACGGAAAGCCCGTGGGCGTGTCCTCTATTGTGCTTTCGACCCAGCATCTTGACCCGAACATGACCAGCGCCGATGTGCGCGCGGTGGTGGAACCCTACATCCGTGAAACCCTGCCGGATGGCTGGATCGGTGCGGATACGGAATGGCATGTGAACCCGACGGGCAAGTTCGTGATCGGCGGGCCCGATGGCGATGCGGGCCTGACGGGCCGTAAAATCATCGTGGACACCTATGGTGGCGCGGCCCCCCACGGCGGTGGCGCGTTCTCCGGCAAGGACCCGACCAAGGTGGACCGTTCGGCAGCTTACGTGTCCCGCTATCTGGCCAAGAACATTGTGGCGGCTGGCATGGCTGACCGTTGTACGGTGCAGCTGTCCTACGCGATCGGTGTGGCCAAGCCGCTGTCGATCTATGTGGATACGCATGGCACCGGTGACGTTGAGGCCGCCGCCATTGAGGCTGCGATCCCGCAGGTCATCGACCTGACGCCGCGCGGCATCCGCACCCATCTTGAGCTGAACAAGCCGATCTACCAGCGCACAGCCGCCTACGGCCACTTCGGCCGCGCCCCTGAAGCGGACGGCGGGTTCTCGTGGGAGCGTACCGATCTGGCCGACGCTTTGAAGGCCGCTGTCTGAGAAACCCTCAGACAGGTTCAAGCTTTGCGGCGTCCCATAGTGGGGCGCCGTTTTCTTTTGCGTCATCCAAAGATGGTTGAGGACGCAGCCCTGCCCCGCTAAAGGGGCCTGCATGACACATCCCGAACGCCCCCACCGCAATTTTTACGGTCGCCGCAAAGGCAAGCACCTCAAGCAAAGTCAGGAGGGCTATCTTGAGGAGGATCTGGCGGCGCTGTCGCCGGGGCCGGTGACGTGGGAGGAAAACCCAGAACGGACCCCACTGGATCTTGAGGCCCTGTTTGGAGGGCGCGATGTCTGGCTTGAGGTCGGCTTTGGCGGTGGGGAGCATGTGATCCATCAGGCGGCGCAAAATCCGGACGTCGGGATCATCGGTTGTGAGCCCTATATCAACGGGGTGGCGATGTTGCTGGGCAAGATGCGCAAAGCAGGGGTCGAGAACCTGCGTATCCATCCGGGTGATGTGCGCGATATGTTCGATGTGCTGCCTGACGCGTCCATCTCGAAGGCGTTTCTGCTTTATCCCGACCCGTGGCCCAAAGCGCGCCACCACCGCCGCCGGTTTGTCACACCTGAACATCTGGAGCCCTTGGTGCGGGTTTTAAAACCGGGGGCAGAGTTTCGGGTTGCGACGGATATTCCCGATTACGTGCGGCAAACGCTGGAACAGGTTCCCGCGCACGGGTTTGAATGGTTGGCCGAAGGTCCGGGGGACTGGCGAGAGCCGTGGTCGGATTGGTTGTCCACACGCTACGAGCAAAAGGCCCTGCGCGAGGGCCGGACACCGCATTATCTGACGTTCCGCAAGCGGTAAGGTATCCTGTTTCGAATTTGCTTTGCAAATCCGACGGGGGCTCGCTTCGCTCGCTGGGGAGGGGCGCTGCCCCTTGGCGCGTCCCGCGCCTTACCCCGAGGTATTTTTGCATCAAAGAAGGTGGGGGCGTGGACGTCAGGTCCTGTGCGGTTTATCAGGCGTCAAGTTTTCGAAGGATATCTGCATGTCGAGCCATGGTGACCCAATTCCGATGACGTCCCGCAAGGGTGGGCCTTTGAAAGGGGAAGCCCGCGTGCCCGGCGACAAGTCGATCTCGCACCGGTCGCTGATCCTTGGGGCGATGGCTGTGGGCGAGACGCGCATCACCGGCCTTCTGGAAGGGGATGACGTTCTGGACACCGGCCGTGCCATGGAAGCCTTTGGCGCTGAGGTGACCAATCACGGGAACGGGGAATGGTCTGTGCACGGTGTGGGCGTGGGCGGGTTCACCGAGCCGGATGGCGTGATCGACTGCGGCAATTCGGGCACCGGTGTGCGGTTGATCATGGGGGCTGTGGCCACGACCGATATGACCGTGACGTTCACGGGGGATGCGTCGCTGAACAGCCGGCCCATGGGACGGGTGACCGACCCGCTGGCGTTGTTTGGCACACAAGCGGTTGGACGGTCCGGTGGCCGGTTGCCAATGACGATTGTCGGGGCCAAGGCGCCTGTGCCGGTGCGCTATACGGTGCCGGTTCCGTCCGCGCAGGTGAAATCCGCGGTGTTGCTGGCGGGCTTGAACGCGCCTGGCGAAACGGTTGTCGTCGAGAAAGAGGCGACACGGGATCATACCGAACGGATGTTGGCTGGTTTTGGAGCTGACCTGACGGTTGAGGAGACCGATGAGGGGCGGGTGATCACGCTGAAAGGCCAGCCGGAGTTGCGGCCACAGAAGATCGAGGTGCCGCGCGATCCGTCCTCGGCGGCGTTTCCCGTTTGCGCGGCGTTGCTGAGCGAAGGCTCGGACGTGCTGGTTCCCAACATTGGTTTGAACCCGACCCGTGCGGGGCTGTTCTATACGCTGCAAGAGATGGGCGCCAACCTGACGTTCGAGAACATGCGCGAAGAAGGTGGTGAGCCTGTCGCCGATTTGCGTGCGAAGTATTCCCCTGACATGAAGGGGATCGAGGTGCCGCCCGCGCGGGCGGCCTCGATGATTGACGAATATCCGGTGCTGTCCGTCGTCGCAGCCTTTGCTGAAGGTCAGACCGTCATGCGCGGTGTCAAGGAATTGCGCGTCAAGGAAAGCGACCGGATCGACGCCATGGCGCAGGGGTTGCGGTCTGCGGGTGTGACAGTCGACGAGGGTGAGGACTGGTGGATCGTCAACGGCCTTGGCTTTGGCAACGTGCCAGGCGGCGTGACCGTAGAAAGCCGTCTGGACCACCGGATCGCCATGTCGTTCATGGTCATGGGGCTGGCGACCGAGAAGCCGATGACGGTTGATGACGGCGGGCCGATCACCACGTCCTTCCCGATCTTCGAGCCTTTGATGAAAGAGCTCGGTGCCGCGATCGCGCGTAGCAACCGCTGATGCAAGGTGCGCGCCGTATTGCCGGTGTGGTCGCTTTGGTGACCTATCTGGTGATGGGTGCGATGATCTACTTCACCGTCATGCCCGGCGCGGATGGGCACTGGCCACCGGATTTCCATTTGCGCGGGTATGATGCGACCTCGATCGGGCCGTTTTTGCAGGCGTTGAGTGATGAGGCGCGGGCAACCTACGGGGCGGTCCTGACGTTCTGGGACCGGATTTTCATTGTGGCATTGGCAAGCTGGATCGCGCTGACGGGCTGGCGCGGGGGTGGGTTGCGCTTCTTTGTGGCCGGTCTAGCTGTGTTGTATGCGGCTATTGATCTGGCCGAGAATGCGGCCATCCATGGTTTTGTCATGGTTGTTGAGCCCACGGCAGAAGCCGTGCGGACGGCCCATTACTGGACTATGGCCAAGTTTGCCTCGCTGTATTTGTGTGTCCTTGTTCTGGTCGTTCATTTGCGGAGAAACGCATGAGTTTTACAGTTGCGATTGACGGGCCGGCGGCGGCGGGCAAGGGGACGATTTCCCGTGCTGTGGCGGATCATTTCGGCTTCGCCCATCTGGACACAGGGCTGTTGTACCGCGCCGTCGGGGCCAAGGTGTTGCATGGGATGGAGCCGCTTGACGCGGC
>JAHDFG010000256.1 GCA_020628265.1 Pseudooctadecabacter sp.
GGCCGCGAGAACAGGGTGATGACGCCAAGGTCCCCCATCGCCAAAGCGCCAGTCAGCCCCGCCGCAAACCCCATGGGACGGCGCAGGCGCGGCAGATAGGCAATCCTCCACAAGGACCACCCCGTGAGCCCAAGGGATGCCCCCAAACGCCCGTAGTCTGCCTTGGCCTGCTCCACCCCGTTCCGCAGGATGCGCACCACAAAAGGCAGCGACATCAGCACATTCACCAACATGGTCACCGGCAAGGCCACGGACGAGGGCGAGATGAAGGGCCGGATCAACAGAAACAAGCCCGTTCCAAGAACAAGCCCCGAAACGGATATGCCCAACAGCGACGCCGCCTCACCTGCCCGCGTCGCAAGCGGCAAAGCCAGCGCCATCGTCAGCACCACAGCGCCCAGCGCAATGGCCACGGACCGCGCCGTCGCGGCCCAAATGCTGTCGGGCAAATCAAACAACCCCGGCACCCCAGCGATCAGCAAAGCGCAGAGCGGGGCCAGCAGAAACGCCGCTGCCAACCCGATCCACACGGCATCCAATGCGCGCGACCCATCCCAGCGCTGCACCACTCGGTCCAAACCACCGCCAAGGATATCCCCCCGTGCGAGGAGCAAAGCGACGAGCCCCGCCCCCAAACCCAAACACAGTTGGATCACGGCCAAAGACGCAGCCTTGCTTAAATCGAAATCAAACTTGAACGCCTGATAGATCGCCAGTTCAACCGTCGTCGCCCGTGGTCCGCCGCCCAACGTCAGGGCAACAGCAAAAGACCCCAGACAAATCACAAAGATCACCGCAAAGGCGCCGGGCACGACGCGTTTCAACATGGGCCATTCCAACACCGCCCAAACCGGCGCCCCCAAGGATGCTGCAACCCGAAACCTCTCGGACGGGATCGACAGCCACCCTTGCAAGATCAGCCGCACCGCCAAGGGAAGGTTGAAAAACACATGGGCCAGGATCACGCCGTGCGCGCCGTAGATGTCCAGCCTCGGCACACCTAATGGCATCAAAAAAGCATTCAAAAACCCGTTCCCGCCGAACACGGCCAACAAACCCAGAATCGCAACAATGACCGGCAAAATAAAAGGGGCCCCCATCACCGAGATAAGCACCCCTCGCCCCGGAAAATCCCTGCGCGCCAAGGCGCGGGCCACCGGGACAGCTAACGCCACACTCACACCCGCAGACCAGAAGGCCTGCCACACCGTGAACCACAAGGCGTCAAAGTCAGATGAGGACAGGGCGGCAAACCCGCCGCCCCGCCAAAGCACCGCCGCCACGGGGCCGATAATCAGCCCCGCGACGATCAGCGCCGGAATTATTGTGAGAGCGCGCTGCGCCATGCCTCAATCGCTTGGTCGCGCAGGGCCGCAGCCTCATCCTCGGAATAGAACAGCACCGTTTCAGGCATTGGCAGCTCTTGGAACCCTTCGGGCCACTTGTCCTCGGACAAAGCGGCGGGGAAAGACCAGTTGGTCGTCGGGATCATCGTCTGGAAGTCTTCCGTCAGGATGAACGCCATGAACTGGTCGGCGAGGTCTTCGTTGTCCGTGCCCGCCAGCTTCGCGGCGGTTTCGACCATGAAGTAATGGCCTTCCTCAAAAATGGCGGCCGACTTCGTCAGATCCTCTTCCGCGATGATGTGGTAAGCGGGCGATGTGGTGTAGGACAGCACAACATCCGCTTCACCATCGGTGAACAGGCCATAGCTTTCGGACCAGCCCTGCGTGACGGTCACGATCTTCGGGGCCAGACGCGCCCAAGCAGCCTCAGCCTCATCGCCGTAAACAGCATTCACCCACAGCACCAACGCGAGGCCAGAGATCGACGAGCGCGGGTCCTGAATGACGATACGCACGTCGTCAGGCGCGTTCAGCAGGGCCTCAAAGCTGTCGAAACCGTCCAGCTTGGTGTTGTCATAGATAAACGCCGTGTGGCCGTAGTTGAACGGCAGGAACGTATCGTCGGTCCATTCCAGCGGCAGCGTCAACGGGGACAGGTCCAACCCGTGCGCCGCGAACAGCCCGCTCTCACGGGCACGCTTGCTGACGTCGGAATTGAAACCGATGGCCACGTCGGCCTCGGTGCTTTCCCCTTCCAGCAACAGACGCGGCAGCAGATCGCCCGTCTGATACACCAGATCGCAACCGCAGCGCTCTTCGAACGCCGCTTCAATCGACGGGCCTGGGCCCCATTCGGACCCGAAGTAATCGGGGGCGTAAACTGTCAGGGTGTTCGCGTGGCCATCGGCAAGTGCCGTCGTGGCTGCAAACAGTCCTGCGACAGTGAGTAGGGTCTTTTTCATTCTCTCATCCTCTCAATGCGCCGGACGGAGAAAGAAGTATTGGGGCGGTCCCGTTACCTTCCCTCCGCCGGTCTTAACCGGTTCAGGTTCAACGGGTCCGCCATTGTGGCATCTCAGCTTCAGATAAAGCCCCCCGAGGTACGGCGGAACGTAAGGCGCGCGCATAGACTTGGCAAGGGCGCACGTCGCAGCTATCCACGCGCCAAAGGAGCGGCCACATGTCGATGAACAGCTACGGACACCTCTTTCGCGTCACCACTTGGGGTGAAAGCCACGGACCCGCCTTGGGTGCGACCGTTGATGGCTGCCCTCCGGGTGTGGCGTTGACCGCGCCGATGATCCAGCAGTGGCTCGACAAACGGCGTCCCGGTCAGAACAAGATGACCACCCAGCGCAACGAACCCGACGCGGTGGAAATTCTGTCCGGTGTGTTCGAGGACACGACAACCGGCACACCGATCCAACTGATGATCCGCAACACCGATCAGCGGTCCAAGGACTATGGCGACATCGCCAACACCTTCCGCCCCGGCCATGCAGACATCACGTACCACCAGAAATACGGCATCCGCGACTACCGAGGCGGTGGCCGCAGCTCCGCCCGTGAAACCGCTGCCCGTGTGGCTGCAGGCGGTGTCGCGCGTGAGGCGATCAAAGCGATCGCCCCAAACGTCGAGATCAAGGGTTATATGGTCCAGATGGGCGAAAAGCACATCGACCGCGACCGCTTCGATTGGAACGCCATCGACGGCAACGATTTTTGGTGCCCCGATGCAGGGGCCGTGCCGGAATGGACGGATTACCTCAACTGGCTGCGCAAGGATGACCACAACTCCGTCGGCGCGATGATCGAGGTCGTGGCCCGCAATGTGCCCGC
>JAHDFG010000257.1 GCA_020628265.1 Pseudooctadecabacter sp.
GCGGCGGATGTGGACTTCGCCGTCGAGAAAGCCCGCGATGCCTTTGAGGATGGGCGCTGGTCCCGCCTGCATCCGTCAGAACGGAAAGAGGCACTGATCCGGCTTGCCAAACTGATGAAACGCAACGCCCGTGAGTTGGCGGTGATGGAAAGCCTAGACAGCGGCAAAACCATCTTTGATTGCGAAACCGTGGACGTGCCAGAAACCATCAACTGTCTGATCTGGCATGCGGAACTGATCGACAAGATCTATGACCAAACCGGCCCTGCCTCCGACGACCATATCGCCATGATCGTACGCGAAGCCGTGGGGGTCGTGGGGCTTGTGCTCCCGTGGAACTTCCCCCTGTTGATGCTCGCATGGAAGATCGGCCCTGCGCTGGCAGCGGGCTGTTCGGTGATCGTCAAACCGGCTGAGGAAACATCACTGACCGCCCTGCGCGTGGCCGAACTGGCGATGGAGGCGGGCATCCCCGCCGGTGTGTTCAACGTCCTGCCCGGCAGCGGGCCTGACGTGGGTGAACCACTGGGGCGGCACATGGATGTGGACATGGTGTCATTCACTGGATCAACGGAAACCGGTCGCCGTTTCCTGAGCTATGCCGCTGAAAGCAACCTCAAAGAGATCACCCTTGAGATGGGCGGAAAGAACCCCGCCATCGTGCTGGACGACGCCGAAGACATCGACCGTGTGGCCGCGCACGTCGTGAACGGGGCCTTCTGGAACATGGGCGAGAATTGTTCAGCCTCTTCTCGTCTGATCGTGCAATCAGGCATCAAGGACGCCCTGTTAGACCGGATCACAGCCCACATCCGCGAATGGCCGATGGGTGACCCGCTCGACCCAGAAACCCGTGTCGGCGCCTTGGTCAGCCCCGCCCATTTCGACAAGGTCGCGTCCTATTTGGACGGCAGCGCAAAGGTCCTTGTGGGCGGCACCGCGAAGGCGGGCTTCGTGGAACCCACGGTGATCGAGGTCACCGCAGACGCGAAACAGGCGCAGGACGAAATCTTTGGCCCCGTGCTGTCCGTCTTGACCGTCAAAACAGTCGACGAAGCCATCGCCATGGCCAATGACACGCGCTACGGGCTGGCCGCGTCGATCTTCACCTCCAACATCAAACGCGCCCTGCGCGGCGCACGGGCGATCCGTGCGGGCACAGTCACAGTCAATTGTTTTGGCGAAGGCGATGCCGCGACCCCCTTTGGCGGGTTCAAGGCCTCCGGCTTTGGCGGGCGCGACAACGGCATCCACGCGCATGATCAATACACGCAAGTAAAGACCATCTGGGTCGATCTCAGCGACGCGGTGGACGAGGTCGTGGGGTGACCCAAATCAAGGTGTCCCAGCTGCCCGATCTTGCAGGACCGGCGGCGTGGAACACCATTTTGGCGGATACCGCTGCCTATCCAGCCCTTGCAGGTAACACGACTGCCGATTTCGTGGTCGTGGGCGCCGGATTTGCGGGGCTGTCCGCCGCGCGCCGTTTGCAGCAGTTGCAACCCACTGCCCGTGTCGTCGTGCTGGACGCTGGCCGGATCGCGACAGGCTCTGCCGGGCGCAACTCAGGCTTCATGATCGACCTGCCGCACGAATTGACGTCTGAGGACTACGCTGGTGCCGGTGACGACCGCACGCTCATCGCACTGAACCGGCAGGCCATAGGCTTCGCCGAAGCCGCCGTGACGGACTACCAGATCGACAGCAACTTCTTTGATCCTGCAGGCAAAGTGAACGGGGCCGCCAGTGCGCGGGCCGAGGCGCACAACGATAGCTATGCCGCCCATCTGGCCACGCTGGGCGAGGCCTCCGAACGGCTGGATTCACAGTCCATGCGGGACCTGACAGGGTCAAACCACTACCGCTCCGGCCTCTACACGCCAGGCACCGTGATGCTGCAACCCGCAGGCTATATTCGCGGGCTCGCAAAGGGTCTGACCCGCAACGGAGTAACGATACACGAAGGCAGCGCAGTCACCGCCCTATCGCGGCAAGGCACCGCGTGGCGCGTGCAGACGCCAAACGGCCAGATCAGCACCGCGCGCGTGATCCTGACCGTGAACGGCCATCTGGAAAGCTTCGGGTTTGAGGCCGGTCGCCTGATGCAGGTCTTCCTCTACGCGGTCATGACGCCCGAGTTGGACGCCGACACCCAGCGCCGTCTGGGCGGACGCAGCCGGTGGGGGATCACGCCGTCGGACCCTATGGGCACGACGGTCCGTCGGATCGACGCCGGACAAGGGGGCAACCGGATCATCACGCGCACCTGCGCCACGCTGGCCCCTGACCGGACAGTGGGCCAGGGCCACGTCGCCCGCGCCGCCCGCGTCATGCAGCGCAAGTTCGACGCGCGGTTCCCGCAGCTGGCGGGGATGCAGATGGAACACGCCTGGGCCGGTCACCTGTGCCTGACCCGCGAAGGCGTGTCTGTCATGCGGCAGCTGGACGACGGCCTTTTTGCAGGCTGTGTGCAAAATGGATTGGGGACAACACGTGGCACGCTCACAGGGATCGGCGCCGCCGAACTGGCCTGCGGTGAAACCAGCGCCATCACACAACACTTCACAGGTGAATTCCGCCCCCGCCGTCTGCCGCCAGCCCCCTTGCAACGACTGGGTGGCAACGCATTCCTCCGCCTCAAGGAATGGCAAGCCCGCGCCGAATAGTAGATCAACCAATACAGGCGCGGGTCCAACTTCTTCTGACCCGAAAACTCCGGGGGGAGCGGAGCGATGGGGCAGCGCCCCTTATGCGAGCGCAGCGAGCCCTGTCGGATTTGCAAAGCAAATTCGAAATCAGTGATCCTGATTAAGGGCGTCCGCCGCCGGTATCTCCCGTTCACGCCGCGCGATGTAATCAAGCAAAGCCTCGTCCACAGCTTCGTCCAACTTGGGCTCCTGATATTCCGCCAACAGCGTCCGCGCCAGCGTCAACGCCCGTTCGGTCGTGTCCTTGGATCCGTCTGCCACCCATTGTTCGATCGAGTTGTTGTCGAACAATTCCGGCATGAAAAACGCCGTCTGGAAATTGTCCTGCGTGTGCGGGTGGCCCAGATAATGGCCGCCGGGTCCCACGTCCGGCACCGCCTTCAACGCCGTATCAAAATCCCCCCACTTCGGCCCTTCGGCCATGCGATAAGCCATGGCGCATTGTTCGGCGTCGACCATGAACTTGGCCACGGAACA
>JAHDFG010000258.1 GCA_020628265.1 Pseudooctadecabacter sp.
GAACCGCCGATTTTCCATCGGTTGAGGCAGCCGCGAAAAGCCCGCTTGCCAACCGTATCTTCGCGGTTGAAGGCGTCACAGGTGTTTTCTTCGGCATCGACTTCGTGACCGTCACCAAGGACGACGGCGTTGAATGGGATCACATCAAGCCCGCGATCCTTGGCGCGATCATGGAACATTATCAGTCCGGCGCACCTGTGATCGAAGGCGAACAGGCAGCCTCTGGCCATGCGGAACACACCGGCGAAGACGGCGAGATTGTGAACCAGATCAAGGAACTGCTGGACACCCGCGTGCGTCCGGCCGTGGCGCAAGACGGCGGTGACATTACGTTCCACGGCTTTGATCGCGGCGTTGTCTATCTGCACATGCAGGGCGCCTGTGCTGGTTGTCCCTCGTCCACGCTGACGTTGAAAATGGGCATCGAGAACCTGCTGCGCCACTACATCCCCGAAGTGGTCGAGGTCCGCCCCGTTGCGGCCTGACCCGACGATACTTGCCTTTGACACATCGGCGGCGCATTGCGCCGCCGCTTTGCTTTGGAACGGTAAGGTGGCGACACGCGTCGATGAGATGGCACGGGGTCAAGCGGAGCACCTAATGGGCCTGCTGGAGGACATGCTGGACAACGCCAACCTGTCTTGGTCGGACCTTGACGGAATTGGTGTGGGTATCGGGCCTGGAAACTTCACCGGTATCCGCATTTCGGTCTCCGCGGCGCGGGGCATAGCCCTTGGGCTTGGGGTACCCGCCATCGGTGTCAGCAATTTTGAAGCGGAGAGTTTTGGCTTGGCAAATGCTGTGGCTTGCCTGCCCGCCCCGCGCGGTCAGGCCTATGTCCAGAGCTTTGTGGCCCATAGCGACCCAACGCCGACCTTGGTCGATCCGGCCGATCGAACAACTCTTCCGCATGTTCCAATGAAGGCGGACCCCAATTTTTGCGGTCCGGCCGCAGGTTTGATCGCGGAGGCGTATCACTCGGTCGCGGCTCCTCGGTCGTCTGATGTGGCGCCGATAGAAGCGATTGCACGGATTGCGGCCACGCGTCTTCACAGCAGCACGACGCCACCTGCCCCGCTTTACGTCAAACCGCCCGACGCGGCCCCTGCGCGGGAACAACCGCCCCTGATCCTGCCATGACCGACGAAGACCTTGCCCTGACGCATCTGGCCGCGTTTGGACCGGGCAAAGGATGGTCGGCAGGCGACTTTGCCAATTATCTGGCTGACCCCACGGCTTTGGTCGAAGGGGATGCCTCCTGTTTCATTGTCCTGCGGCTGGCTGGCCCCGAGGCCGAAATACTTACCGTCGCAACCCATCCTGATGTTCAGGGTCAGGGTCGCGCGCAGGCCCTGCTGACCCATACGCTGGACCATCTGCGCAATGTCGGGGTCGAGGACGTCTTTCTTGATGTCAGCGAGACGAACGCCGCTGCCCTTCACGTCTACAAAAAAGCCGGATTTGAGGCCTTCGCGACAAGACGCGCCTACTATCGCGACGGAAGCGCTGCGATCTGCATGAAAGCCGCGCTTTCCGCGGCGTCGTCTGCCTAATCACGCGCCATTGCCCCTCAAAGCGGCAAGAATCGGTTGATCTTCGCGGCGCACCGACGCTTAATTCATCGATGATCTGACACCGTTGGGCCAACTGGGCCCCTTGGTGGATCGAAGGGCCGGGCAAAACGGCCCTCTAACAAGAACCTGGGAGACCTCTTCATGAGCTTTATGACCAAAATCCTCGGCGCGACGACCGCGCTGGCGCTTGTTGCCGGTGGCGCTGCAGCTGACGGCCACGGCGCAAGCCCTGCGATCATCTACGATCTCGGCGGCAAGTTCGACAAATCCTTCAACGAATCCGCCTACAACGGCGCGCAGCGTTGGGCAGACGAGAACGGCGCAGAATTCGCTGAGTTCGAAATCACCTCCGACGCTCAGCGTGAGCAGGCGATCCGCCGCTTCGCCGAAGATGGCAACAGCCCCATCGTGATGGCCGGCTTCTCTTGGGCCACGGCGCTGGACACCGCCGCTCAGGACTATCCTGACACCAAGTTCGTGATCATCGACATGGTTGTGGACCAGCCGAACGTGCGGTCCGTTGTCTTCAACGAGCACGAAGGCTCCTACCTTGTTGGTATGCTGGCCGCCCAAGCCTCCGAGACGGACGTTGTGTCCTTCGTGGGCGGCATGGACATCCCGCTGATCCGTCGCTTCGCCTGTGGTTACGCACAAGGTGTGGCAGCGGTGAACCCTGACGCGACTGTCATCGCCAACATGACCGGCACGACACCTGCCGCTTGGAACGACCCCGTAAAGGGTTCCGAGCTGACGCTGAGCCAGATTTCCCAAGGCTCCGACGTTGTGTTCGCAGCCGCAGGCGGCACCGGCATCGGTGTTCTGCAAACCGCAGCTGACGAAGGCATCCTGTCCATCGGTGTGGACGCCAACCAGAACTACCTGCACCCCGGTCAGGTTCTGACCTCCATGCTCAAGCGCGTTGACAACGCTGTCTACGAATCCTTCGCCGCTGGCGTGGACGTCGAGACCGGCTTCAACGTGATGGGTATCGGCAACGAAGGCGTCGGCTACGCGCTGGACGAGTTCAACGCCGAGCTGATCTCTGCCGACATGCAGGCCATGGTGGACGAAGCCGCTGCTTCCATCACCGCAGGCGACCTGATGGTCCACGACTACATGTCCGACGAAACCTGCCCTGTTCTTGAATTCTAAGACAGGCCAGTAAAGACTACGAAGGCCGCGCTAAGCAATTGGCGCGGCCTTTTCAATCGGGGGACAGGGACAGATGAGCGACGCACTGGGAACATTTTTCGCCGCTTGGGCAGAGACAGACGCAGACAAGCGTATGGGGATGATCGCAGAGGCCTGCGCGGAGGGGTGCATCTATTCGGACCCGCGCAGCGGCACGCGCCTGAATTCGAACGAGGCCATCGCGGACTACGTCGGCATGTTCAGCGCCAATGCACCGGGCTGGACGGCACGTGTTGAAACCTCTGACGAGGTGAACAGCTATCTCCGCGCCAAAGTCGCCTTTGGCGGCAAGGGCCCCGACGGGTCCGACATGGTCCAACACGGGACCTATTTTGCCGAAGCGGGCGCGGACGGAAAACTGACCCTGATCGCCGGATTTGTGGGATAAGACATGACTGACCAAGCCCCCG
>JAHDFG010000259.1 GCA_020628265.1 Pseudooctadecabacter sp.
TCTGGGAATACGCCAATCCGAAGAAATACATAGAGACCACGACACCGCTGGTGCCATGGGCGCTGTGGGGCTCTGTCGCCTTGTTAGTGGTGGGGCTGGTCTGGGGCTTTTTCTTTACGCCCGATGATTTCCGGCAGGGATCGACCGTTAAGATTTTCTACCTCCATGTGCCGTCCGCGATGATGGCGATTTCGGCGTGGTTCATGATGCTGATCGCCTCGCTCATCTGGCTGATCCGGCGGCACCACGTAAGTGCGCTGGCCGCCCGCGCGGCAGCCCCCGTGGGCGTTGTGATGACCATCATGGCGCTGTTCACGGGCGCGATTTGGGGCCAGCCGATGTGGGGCACGTGGTGGGCGTGGGACCCGCGGCTGACGTCCTTTCTGATCCTGTTCCTGTTTTATCTGGGCTACATCGCCCTGTGGGAAGCCATTGAGGACCCGGATACCGCCGCGGATCTGACCTCCGTTGTTTGTATTGTCGGCTCGGTCTTTGCCTTCCTGTCCCGCTATGCCGTGAACTTCTGGAACCAAGGCCTGCACCAGCCCGCGTCTCTGTCCCTAGACAAGGAAGAGAACGTGGCGGATGTCTTCTGGTATCCGGCCTTGGTTTGCATCGCGGGGTTCATCTTGCTGTTCGTGGCGTTGGTGTTGATGCGCACGGCTACCGAAATCCGCTTGCGCCGGATCAAAGCCCTTGAGGCGAGGATGCAGCGATGATCCCTGATCTTGGCAAATACGCGACCGAAGTGCTGTCGGCTTACGGTGTGTCCATCGCCCTGTTGGTGCTGGTGATCTGGTGGTCCATGCGCCGGTCCCGCAAGGTCAAAGCGCGGCTCGACCAGATTGAGGCGCGTCGGGCACAGTCGAAATGAGGTGGCTTCTGGTCATTCCCGTCGTGATCTTCGCAGCCCTCGCGGGGCTGTTTGCAGCGGGCATGTTTTTGGGTCAGGGGGATGAACTGCCCTCGGCGCTGATTGGCAAACCCGCACCCGTGGTTGAGGTTGCCGAGATTGACGGCCTGACGCCCCTGACCGATGAGATGCTGCGCGACGGCGAGGTGAAGATCGTGAACTTCTGGGCCAGCTGGTGCGCGCCGTGCCGCGTGGAACACCCGAACCTGACAGCGCTGGCCGCTGAAGGCGTGCCGATCTACGGTGTGAACTACAAGGATTTCGATCCCAACGCGCGGGCTTTCTTGGACGAATTGGGCGACCCCTATGCGGCCGTCGGTTCGGACAAGCAGGGGTTCCACGCCATCGACTGGGGTGTTTACGGTGTTCCCGAGACTTTCCTGTTGGATGGCGACGGCACGATCCTGCTGCGCATGGCGGCGCCGGTCACCCAGCGCGAGTTGGAAAACCGCCTGCGTCCTGCTCTTGACGCTGCTTTGGCCGCGCAATGACGCTGACGTGCTTCAAGTCCTATGATGTGCGCGGAAAACTTGGCGAAGACCTGACGCCTGAGATTTGCGAAGACATAGGCCGCGCCTTTGCCCGCATCATGTCGCCCGAGACGGTGGTCACGGGACGCGACATCCGTGAAAGCAGTGCCGAATTGCAGGCCGCCCTGCACCGTGGCCTGATGGCCGAGGGCGTCACGGTCTACGACATCGGCTTGTGCGGCACGGAAGAGGTCTACTTTGCCACGGATCACTACGGGGCAGGTGGTGGGCTGATGGTCACGGCCTCCCACAATCCGATTGACTACAACGGGATCAAAATGGTGCGCGCGGGGGCGCGGCCCATCTCGGCCGAGACGGGTCTAAACGATATCCGCGATCTGGCTGCCGAAGGGAATTTTGGCCCGATGCAAAGCGGTCGTCTTGAGGCGCGCGATCCCCGTCCGGCCTACGTGGAGCATGTGACAGGCTACCTGACGCCGGATGGCCTCAGACCATTGAAGATCGTCGTCAACGGGGGCAACGGCGCGGCTGGACCGACCTTCGATGCGCTTGCGGAACGGTTGGCTGCCCCGTGGGAGTTTCACAGGGTCAATCACACCCCCGACGGCACCTTTCCCAACGGCATCCCGAACCCGCTTCTGCCCGAAAACCGCGCGGCGACGGCTGATGCGGTCAGGGCGCAGGGCGCGGATCTGGGCATTGCGTGGGACGGCGATTTCGACCGATGCTTTTTCTTTGATGAAACCGGTGCGTTTCTGGACGGCGAATACGTCGTTGCCCTACTGGCGCAGGCCTTCTGCGCAAAGGAACAGGGGGCGCGGATCGTCTATGACCCGCGGGTGATCTGGTCCACATTGGAAGCCGTCAAAGCCGCAGGCGGGCAGGCGGTGGCCAGCCGTGTGGGCCACAGCCACATCAAATCCGTCATGCGCGAGAACGACGCCGCCTATGGCGGAGAGATGTCCGCCCACCACTATTTCCGCGATTTCATGTATTGTGACAGCGGCATGATCCCATGGGTGCTGGTGGCCGAATTGCTGTCACGCTCGGACATCAGGTTGAGCCAGATGGTCGCCAAAATGCGTGCCGACTTCCCATCTTCCGGTGAGATTAACTTCACCGTTGCCGACAAACCTGCCGCCATCGCCGCCTTTGAGGAGGCCTATGCGGAAACCGCCAAAAGTGTCGACCGACTGGATGGTGTGTCAATGGACATGGGGGACTGGCGGGTGAATGTGCGCCAGTCGAATACCGAACCGGTGCTGCGGCTGAATATCGAAACCCGCGGGGATCGCGACCTGCTCACAGCTAAGGTCACCGAACTGTCGGACTTGTTGGCGCAGTTCTAAAGGGAATAGCGCAAGGACATGCAGCTGAGCCCGCCGTCGACCAAGGCGGCCTGCGATGTGTTGAGAACCGTCACCATGTACCCGGCCTTTTCAAGACGCTCCGCAGTCTCGGGATAGCCTGCTGACAGGAACACGTGCCCGTTGACCCGAATGGCGTTCGCGGCGGCTTCTTCCCCAAGGGCGGTTTCAATGACCTTCAGACCCTTGAACGCGCCCGAGGCCGCCAAGGCCGGTGTCGCCAAGATTGTTTCTGCGTCGAGTAGAGAACTCTCGGTTTTGAAATGCAGGATTTCAGGCGGCGTCTGGAGGACTTCTAGCGTATATCCTTGGGCTTCGACCAAAGGACGCAAATCCTCGGCCCCTTGTGCATTCGTCCGCGCCGAAAGGCC
>JAHDFG010000260.1 GCA_020628265.1 Pseudooctadecabacter sp.
GAAAACTCCGGGGTGAATGCGCGGCACGCGCAGAGGGGCAGCGCCCCTCATCCGTCAGCTCAGCGGGCAGTCCGCCACGTCCACATCGACCACGACAAAAGTTTGTGGGCCAAATGCCTGCCCCGCGAGGTCGACATAGAGCTTTGATCCTTCGACAAAGATCGCATCGTCGGCCAGAACCACAGTCGAGTTTTCAAGGTCCTGCGCGGCCCCGTTGAACAGCACGCATTCCGTCAGAAAATCCAGCACGTAACCGTTGAATTCGGGTTCGGGGAAAACCCCCTCGACCGTGTCAGGGTAGGTCACAATGACCTGCCTGTCGCGAATGTCGATGATGGCGGGCACAATATCCCAGCCGTTCTGCGATCCTTCCGGACCTAGCCCGTATTCGATCGCATCACTCACCAGCGCTGGATGACGGGTCCCGACGTAGATCGGTGCATCGGGATCATCATAGGCCAACGCACCGAAGGTCACTGTCCGGTCCATCAGCCCACCGGCCGCGACCGGCCCCGCGAAGAGCGTGCAAAGCGCGATGAGCGCCCCGCGCTTCATCAGGCTGCCAGACCCTTTTTCCCAAGGTCGAGGTACTTCTGACGGCGCATCTGGGTCAGCTTGTCCGGAGACTTGCCATCCAGTTCCGCCAGCATCGACTGGATCGCCTGTCCAACGGACTTGATTGTTTCGGCTTTGTGCCGGTGCGCCCCGCCCAAGGGTTCGTCAATGATCCGGTCACAGACGCCCAGCTGGTGCAATTCCTGTGCGGTCAAGCGCAGTGCCTCTGCCGCCTCACGCATCTTTTCGGCGTCCTTCCACAGGATTGACGCGCAGCCCTCGGGCGAGATGACCGAATACACGCTGTGTTCCAGCATCGCGACACGGTCGGCCGTGGCAAAGGCAACGGCCCCACCGGACCCGCCCTCGCCGATAATTACGCTGACCAGCGGCACGCCCAGTTGTAGACACTTCTGCGTGGACCGCGCAATTGCTTCCGATTGGCCGCGTTCTTCGGCACCTTTGCCGGGGTAGGCACCGGGCGTGTCGACCAGAGTTACCACAGGCAGGCCGAACCGGTGCGCCATATCCATCAGCCGGATCGCCTTGCGGTAGCCTTCAGGGCGCGCCATGCCGAAATTCCGTTCGATGCGGGATTTCGTGTCATTGCCCTTTTCATGGCCGATCACCACGACAGGCTTGCCGTCCAGCCGTGCCAGCCCGCCCATAACGGCATGGTCATCGGCAAAGTTCCGGTCACCTGCCAGCGGTGTGTATTCCGTAAACAGCGCTTCAATGTAGTCTTTACAATGGGGCCGGTCTGCGTGCCGCGCGACCTGACATTTCCGCCATGGGGTCAAATCACTATAAAGCTGGGTCAGCATGTCCGCTGCCTTGGTATCAAGGGCGGCAGCCTCTGCCTCGACATCCATTTCCTCGTTCTGGCGGGCCATCGCGCGCAACTCGGCGGCTTTGCCTTCGATTTCTGCCAGCGGCTTCTCAAAGTCGAGGTAATTGGTCATGTCTGCTCTCTTGCTTCCCTGCCCGCGATATAAGGGGGCAGAGGGGCCATTTGCAACTCGCCATCACGCTTGGGCGGCTTTCGGCCCCCCTTGCGCAACCTTACGAATATGTAAGTGAGGCGTCAGGCAGCCAAAAGGTTCAGGGGGCACCTTCCAGTCAGACACCAAAGACAGGAAGGATAACTGAAATGCAAAACCTGAAATCTACCGCCATGACCGCACTTGGGATCGTTGCTGCAATTGCCGCGTTTGGCATGCTGGCCACTGTGGGCCTTGCTGTTATCGGAGCGGTTGCTATCGCAGGACTGGTGGCCGCTGTTCTGGCCGCGACCGGAGCAATAAAGCCTGCGCGATCCGATGCGAAAATTGCTTGAGCCGCGTCATGGCCAGACAGCAAGAACAACAGCTGCCGCAGCATAGCCGGATCGCTCAGATCTTTCATTGGGGCTTCGCCGCGATCTTCATCTACGCGATCACCAAGCAGGTTGGCAGTGTGCGCCAATTGGCGGACCCTGCCTTGCTGCGCTTCGAAGTTATTTTCGCAATCGGCTTTCTTGTCCTGTTGGCGGCGCGTTTCCTTTACATGAGAAACACGCGCCCGACGGCCCTACCGAACACGACGCACCCCATGCTGAAGTTCATGGTACGTGCCGGACATCTCGCTATGTATGCGAGCCTTTCCATGATTGCGGTATCCGGCCTGATGATGGGGGCGGTCTTTACCTATGGCAGCCGCAATGGCGTCGCCATGGATGTGGCCGTGGGCCTGCACGAGGCCTCGGTCAACGCGGCCTATCTGACTATTGGTCTCCATATAGCCGCCGCCCTTTATCACCGTCTGAAGGGGGATGGCATCTGGTCGGCCATGGTACCTGTCTGGACAGAAAAGTCCCGTGAATAACAGGTGGCCGGGGCGTTGCGACCACTCACACTTAATGCTCGCCCCGGCCACTCTCAGACCTGCATCGCCCTCAATACGGCGGAAAGGTCTAACTGGTTGCGCGGATGTTCTGTTTGCTCATCCCTCATGTCTTGGCCACTCACACCCCTTCCGGGCAGTCTGGTCGGTGAGCTCGACCAGACTGCCCGTCGGGTGCCTGACACAGCGTCACCGCAACATGCGTTGCAGCAGGGAGTGCGCTGGGCATCAGGGCGAACGGATGAGGGTAAGATTTCGGCATCTGTCGCCATTGTCCTTAGGTGAATACATCAACGGTGCGCCGGATCAGGGCGACCAACTCGGCGGTTTTGCCCAAGACGTCGACGACCTGCTGCAATTCCTTGTGAACCTCGTTGCTTTCGCGGACCAAAGCGCTGAGGCGCTGGTTGACCACGCTAAGGTCCATCGTCTGCTGGACTTTCAATTTGGCGCGGTGCAGCGTCAGGTTTTGATGGGACAACTCGTTTGCCGCGCGCCCCAAGGCGATGGCCTTGGCTGTGTCGCCCTGTTTGCGAGCTTCGGTCTTTCGGGCACGAAGCAGCGCCAAAGCCCCGACTTGATTCAGCTTGATCGAGCTGATGAGGCCAAGGGCGGCGTTTTGATCGTTGGTCGTCATGGTCTCCCTCCTTCAGGACTCAACTGCGGCATCACGCAGGGCGCGAAGCTCTTC
>JAHDFG010000261.1 GCA_020628265.1 Pseudooctadecabacter sp.
TCTCAACCAGCAGCTGGTTCAACGTCTGTTCGCGTTCGTCGTTGCCACCGCCATAGCCCGCACCACGGGCGCGGCCCACGGCGTCGATCTCGTCGATGAACAAAATACACGGCGCGTTCTTCTTGGCCTGCTCGAACATGTCGCGCACACGCGATGCACCGACACCCACGAACATTTCCACAAAGTCGGAACCGGAAATGGTGAAGAACGGCACACCGGCCTCACCGGCAATGGCACGGGCCAGAAGCGTCTTACCCGTGCCCGGAGGGCCCACCAGCAGCGCACCCTTGGGGATCTTGCCGCCAAGGCGCGAGAATTTCTGCGGGTTGCGCAGGAATTCGACAATCTCTTCCAGCTCTTCCTTGGCCTCATCAATGCCGGCCACGTCATCAAACGTCACGCGGCCCTGCTTTTCCGTCAGCAGCTTGGCGCGGGACTTGCCAAAGCCCATGGCCCCGCCTTTGCCGCCCCCTTGCATCCGGTTCATGAAATAGATCCACACGCCGATCAGCAACAGGAAGGGCAGAAGGCCCACAAGGAAGGTCGCAAGGCCGGATTGTTCCTGTGCTTCAGCACTCAAAGGCACACCGCTTTCGACCAGCATGTTCGTGACTTCCGCATCCGCCGGAATGATCGTCACATAGGTCCGGTTGTCGGACCCGCGGTAGAACAACTTCTCCCCGTCGATCCGCGCTTCGGCAACCGCACCGGCATCAACAGCCTGAACGAATTCCGAATAGCTCTTCTCGTTGCTTTGCTGCGCGCCCGTTCCGTTTCCGAACAGGTTGAACAGCGAAATCACAAGAACAAACAGGACGACCCAAAAGGCCAGATTGCGTGCGTTGCCCAAGGCGAGGCTCCTTTGAAATCCGAGATAGGCTGCGCCGGTTAACACGGCGTTACCAATGGACCTAAGATAGAGACTGAGGGGCCAAGTTCAACGGGAAAGCAGGAAAGAGGACAAATCCGCGACAATGCGCGCCTCAAACCCGTTTTGTAACCCCGCTACAGGGGCCGCAATAAGGGTCTCGCCACCAAAAACCGCTGGCGTCGCCATCAGGGACGTGCGTGGCAACCCCGTATCCCGCCAATCGGGAACCTCTTTTATGGCCTCTCCGAGGGCACGCACTAAGAAAGGTCCATTCTCAGCAAGTGCCTCAGGATCGCGCCTGACGTGCCAGCGCCCGTCCCAGACAACCCCCTGTTCCGCATCCGGCATCGGCACTGCCCCACCGCAGGCCGAAACCTCACGCGCGAAACGAATGGTCGTGCCCTCCTTGGAGATCACGCATCCCCCCAGCGTATGCTTCTCCCCCACCACGAGGCTGTGTTGCAACTCGTCCATCGCGGACTTGCGCGGCGGGTATTCGGCCCCGCTCATGGACTGGATCATTGCCACCCAGAGCCTGCGTTCGATCTCGGGCGGGATCGGTGGGCGCGGCCTTTCGGGAATAAGATAGTCACCGCCCTCCCGTTTGACGATGCGATGCCCTTCCTCGAGGGCGTAGTGTTCCAGTGCCGTCCGCGCCGACAGCATGTTCAACGCCACGTCCTTCAGACCGTCCGCAGTGACGCCCAGCGGGGCCAGGGCAGCAAGGGCCTTGCGGGCCTTCGGGCGATCATGCGTCTCGTCCTCGTTGGTCGGGTCTTCGACCCATGGCACATCGTGCCTGCGCAGATAGTCACGCAATTCCGCGCGGGATTGCTGCCAGAAGGGTCGGACCCAACGCATCCCGTTGCGCTTAAACCGCACTTCCATCAGGGCCAAACCATCGACGCCTGATTTTCGGGCCAGCCGCATCAGAAACGTCTCGGCAACATCATCTGCTGTGTGCCCCAGCAACACGCCTCCGATGCCACGCATCTTGGCCCAATCCGCCATCAGGCGATATCGCGCGTCCCGTGCCGCTGCTGCCACGTTGCCTTGGGCCGCCGCGCCCTCCCATTTCAGGGTCGTATGGGGAATGCCATGATCTGCGCAATACCGCGCAACCATCGCCGCTTCTTCCGCAGCCTCCGCCCGTAATCCGTGATCAACTGTGACCGCCTCGATCGGCACACCAGACAGGTCCGACCGGCACTTTGCCACATGCAGCAGGGCCATGGAGTCCCCGCCGCCGGAAACAGCAACCCCGACGCGGTCGGGATCATCTTCAAAAAACGCGGTATCAACAAAATGGACCAGCCCGCCGTCTTCACCGAAGGGGGCCAGTTGAACGACCGTCAGCCGCACCCGAACCCCGTCATCGCGGCCCGTGCATCTGCGACCTTTGGCGACCCCGGGAACCGCACGCCAACCTCTCCCAAGGTGACGCAAGCGTCCTGCACCTGCCCCAAGGCACCCAGCGACTGACCCAGTTTGAACAAGGCCTCAGGTGCATCGGGCCCCTCGGGCGCGCCGGAGAAGGCCGCCAGATAAGCACGGGCGGCATTGGTCAATTCGCCCAAGCCCTCGAACGCTTGGCCTCGAAGGATATGGGCCTGCGTTGCTACAGGCGATCCCGGGTAGGTCTCATTGAAGGTCGCAAGGAGGTCAGCGGCGCTGCGAAAGTCACCGGAGGCGAGCGCCTCCTGCGCCCGCGTGAAGTCTTCCTGCTCGCCCACCGCCAGCGCAGGGCCGGAGGCAACGGGGGTTTCAACGGCAGGTGCCGTGGGTTCTACATCCACCCCGCCAAGGCTGGGTGTGTCGCCCAAGGCCCCTATGTCACAACCTGCTTCCAACTCACACAGACGGAATTCAAGGTCACCGATACGGTTCGTCCCGTCACGGGTGATGCGCGTGATGCGGAATTCCAGCTCTTCGGTTTTGGAGGTCAGGCGGGTCAGTTCCGCCTCGATCGAATTCAAACGATCCAGCGGGGTCGATCCCGCCACGCCCTGACCTGACTGGCCGGAAGCAACCAATTCACCCCGCAGCGCCGTGACCTCGCCATATAGCATGGCCAGTTCGGCGCGGATATCGGCCAAGGTCTGGTCTTGCGCGAAAGCCGCCCCGCCAAGAAAACTCGTCGGGACGGCCAGTGCTGTGCAAAGTGCAAGCGTTCGAAACATGTCTTCCCCCCAGAAGATGACTTAGCTGGACTGCCCGATCGAGATGATCGTCACCGCGCGGCGGTTCTGGGCATAA
>JAHDFG010000262.1 GCA_020628265.1 Pseudooctadecabacter sp.
ACTTTCGGGGGCAGGGTGAGCATCGGCTTTGACCTATCAGTTCGCGTTCATCTGCAATATAGGTGGCCCATGCTGGGGCAGCAAGGCAGGCGGCCCCCGCATGAGACAGGCAAAGGGACAGATATGGCAGTGCGGTTTGCGTGCAGCCCCGATCAGACGCGCGGGCGACTTTTTAGCGAAGAGGAGAGCGAATTCCGCTCTCCGTTTCAGCGGGATAGGGACCGGATCATCCATTCGAGCGCCTTTCGGCGGCTCAAGCACAAGACCCAAGTGTTCGTGGAACATGAGGGCGACTATTTCCGCACGCGACTGACCCATTCGATTGAGGTGGCCCAGGTGGCGCGGACGATTTCCGGCGCTTTGGGCCTGAATGCCGAGCTGACCGAGGCCGTGGCGCTGGCGCACGATCTGGGCCACACGCCCTTTGGCCACACCGGTGAGGATGCGTTGTCGGATATGATGGCGCCCTATGGCGGGTTTGATCACAACGCGCAGGCCATTCGGATTGTGACGTCACTTGAGCGGCACTACGCCGAATGGGACGGGCTGAACCTGACATGGGAGACGTTGGAGGGGATCGCCAAGCATAACGGTCCCGTTCATGCGCCCGTGCCCTATGCGCTGGAAGACTACAACGCGCGGCATGATCTGGAGTTGCACACCCATGCGAGTGCCGAGGCGCAGGTGGCGGCGCTGTCCGATGACATTGCCTACAACCACCACGACATCCATGACGGGCTGCGGGCGGAGTTGTTCAGCACCGATGATCTTCTGGCATTGCCCATCGTTGGCGATTGCTTCCGTCAGGTGGATGCAAAGTTCCCCGATCTGGACAAGTACCGCCGCCGTCATGAGGCGCTGCGCCGGTTCTTCGGCGTTCTGGTCGAGGATGTCATTGCCGTCAGCCGCGCCAATCTGGCGGAGGTCGATCCGCAGACCTGTGGCGACGTCCGCGGGGCGGGGCGGATGATGGTGCAGTTTTCACCCGTGCTTTGGGCCGATCTGAAGGTGATCCGGCGGTTCCTGTTCCAGCAGATGTACCGCGCGCCGTCCGTGGTCCGGATGCGCGAGGAGGTGACGGGGGTCGTCCGTGATCTGTTCCCGTTGTTCATGGCGCAGCCGGAACACCTGCCCAAGCAGTGGCGCAAGGACGTGGCGCAGGCGCGCGATGAGACAGCGCTGGCGCGGATCGTTTCCGATTACATTGCAGGCATGACGGACCGCTTTGCGTTGGACACCCACGCGCGTCTGTTAGGTTAGGCGCTGCGCGGTGCTCGACGGGCGAGGATGACGACGCCCAGATAGGTGAGGATGAAAAGCCCGACTGCGAGGCTGGCGCCAAAGTTCGAGGCGGCGAAGGCTTCGGGATAGTCGGGGTAACGGGCGGGCTGGCCGCGGCGGCCGAGGAACATGAGCGGGCTGAGCCAGAGCAGCAACGTCGAGGTCAGCGCCAGTGCCACGGCGGGGGCCGCCCAATCGGGCAGGCGGCTGCGCCGGTCATAGAGGATCACGGCGGGCAGGGCGAACCAACCGATCCCAAGCGGGAAGATATAGAGCGGTACGATTTGCGCCATTGAGTTCTGAAACGAGAATGGCGCGTTCAGGCTGATTATAGCGATTTGGCCCGCAAGCGTTGCCAGTAGCCCCAGCGCCATCAGCATAACCCAAGGGGTGGGTTGGTCGATCAGATGGATGGAGAGGACCGCCAAGAGGGGCAGTGCCGCGATGTTGAAACTGGCCATGGGCAACTGGCCCGTTCCGAAATCGGGCGTGGCCAGAATGACGGCTGTCACGCACAAGGTCGCAAACAGGCCGAATGCCATCATGCCACGGTAGCCGTGCAGCGTTGCTGTCATGGCGTAGAGACCAAGCAGCAGCATGGCTCCGGCAGGCAGCAGCAGGTAGTGGACCAGCATCGTGATCATCAGGGGTTCAACATCAAGGGCCGTCAGCCCGAGGTCGAGGAGCGAGGCGGGTGCGGTGCTAAGAGGTGGGTAGAGGACCCACCCTGTGCCCGTGCCTGTTCCGGCGTCCGCGCCTGCGGCGACTGAGGGTGCGGCCTCGGGTGCCATCAACGAGGCGGGGATGTGGGCTGCGGTGATCACAATGAACAAGGTGGCGGACAGAATGACGCCAAGCCACATGGGCAGAAACGCCAGCGGCGCACCATGTTTACGGGCTGCCGCACAGAGGGTTGTGCCCAGCAGGGTTGCGGCCAGATAGGCGAACAGGGTGTGCGCGGTGACGGCGCGGTCGAACTTGGCGCTGTCCGGTGCGCCGTCGAGACCCGAGAAAAGGGCCGAAACGCCGGGTTCTGCGAGCTCGATCCGGATCAGGACGGCCGTCATCGCCATCACCATGGCGGCAAGGCAGGTCAGAAGGAAAAGCGTGCGGGTCATCTGGTGGCTTCAAGTCCATGGCGCGTTGACGTCTGCCCCCATGGTGCTAAACGGGCTTTTGCGAGAAAGGAAGTGCCATGAACCTGTTTGCCGATATCCGTGCGCTTGTGATCACCTGTCTGGACGGGCTGGTGGCTGATGGACAGCTGCCCGAGGGCCTGTCTTATGACAATGTCACGGTGGAGCCGCCACGAGATGCCGCCCACGGGGATATGGCGACCAATGCGGCGATGGTTCTGGCCAAGCCTGCGGGCGCCAAGCCACGGGACATTGCGGAAGCTCTGGCGGCGAAGCTGGCCGAGGATGCGCGCATTGTAAGTGCGGATGTGGCGGGCCCGGGGTTTTTGAACCTGCGGCTTGAGGCGTCGGTTTGGAGCGATGTTGTCCGCACGATCCTGACCGACGACAGCTTTGGCCGGTCCGAGATGGGGCAGGGCAAGCGGATCAACGTGGAATATGTCAGCGCCAACCCCACCGGTCCGTTGCATGTGGGCCACACGCGCGGGGCCATCTTTGGCGACGCTTTGGCGTCCCTGCTGGATTACGCAGGCTTTGACGTCACGCGGGAATATTACATCAACGACGGCGGCGGGCAGGTCGACGTTTTGGCGCGCTCTGTCTACCTGCGCTACCTTGAGGCCCACGGCCAAGAGGTGACGTTCGAGGATGGCACTTATCCTGGCAGCTACCTGATTGCCGCCGGTGAG
>JAHDFG010000263.1 GCA_020628265.1 Pseudooctadecabacter sp.
AAGGGCTGGTTCCTGACGGTTGCTTTGGGGCTGCTAACGTTGGACATCCTCGCCGCCCTCGCCCTGTCGGGTCGGCTGCGCGGGCCGCGGGCGCAGGCCACGGCTGTCGCTGTCTTGGCGGCATTGATGCTGCCCGATTTGGGCCAAGCACAAGAGGATGACACCTTCGCCATCGCCTCCACATCCAACGTGGTGCTGGCCTATGTCATCACCGGTGATCCCCGCGTGGACGAGATGTCGGATGCCGGACTGTACGGGTTGTCCAACACCTTGTTCCAGCGCACCTCTATCGAGCCTGCGCTGCCCGTGGGCATTGATCTGGAAGTGGACGAACTGGCCTTCTTCCCCTTTATCTACTGGCCCGTGACCGCTGACCAGCCCCTGCCCACGCGGGAAGCCTATGCCAAGCTGAACCGCTACCTGCGCACGGGCGGAATGATCCTGTTTGACACCCGCGACGCGGATCTGGCGCGGTTCGGATCAGCCAGCCCCGAAGGGCGCAAGTTGCAGGCGATTGCGCGGGGTCTGGATATTCCCGCGCTTGAGCCGATCCCGCAGGACCACGTCCTGACCCGCACCTTCTACCTGCTGCAGGATTTCCCCGGCCGCCACCCTAGCCGTGATGTTTGGGTCGAGGCCGCCCCTGCCGGTGCTGAACAGGCCGACGGTATGCCGTTCCGCGACCTAAACGACGGGGTGACGCCGGTGGTAATCGGCGGCAACGACTGGGCCTCAGCCTGGGCGCAGGACCGCACCGGCAACGCTTTGGTACCTATCGGGCGCGGCATGGCCGGTGAGCGGCAGCGCGAGATTGCGATGCGGTTCGGGGTGAACCTGATCATGCATGTGCTGACGGGCAACTATAAATCGGATCAGGTGCATGTGCCTGCGCTGCTGGATCGGTTGGGGCAGTAGGATGTGGTATCAAGAGAACTCTGATTTCGAATTTGCTGCGCAAATCCGACCAACTGGGGGGCCAGCCCCCCAGACCCCCCGGGATATTTCTGAGCCAAAGAAACGGGGTGTGGCGCGATGATCGGGTCGGTTATTCTTGATCCGCTTGTGCCACTTGCGGTGCTGTATGCGCTGGCGGGGGTGGCGCTGTTCGGGGTGGCCATTGCCGTTTGGCGCGGGTTGATTGGCTGGGTCTTGCGCGGGTTGGCGGCGCTGGTGATATTGGGGGCGATTGCGAACCCGTCGTTGCAGCAGGAAGAGCGCACGGAGCTGTCTGATATCGTCATCGCGGTCGTCGATGAGAGCGCAAGTCAGCGGATCGCAGATAGGCCCGATCAGGTTGCTGCGGCGTTGGCCAATCTTGAGGCAGAGGTTGCGGGGCGGCCCAATACCGAATTGCGCACGGTCACCTTGGGTGACGCCGAAGGCGATGGCGGGACGCAGTTGATGACGGCCCTGTCCGAAGCGCTGTCGGAAGAACCGCAGGCGCGTGTGGCCGGGATGGTTTTGATTACTGATGGGCGGCTGCATGATCTGTCCTCTGCCCCGCCTGTCTTGCCTGCCCCTTTGCATGTGATGCTCACAGGACGAGAGAGTGATTGGGACCGTCGCTTGATTGTGCGCAACGCGCCTGCCTTTGCGATCTTGGGCGAGCCGGTCACATTGACCCTGCGGATCGAGGATCAGGGGGCGGCACCCGATGCGGGCCTTGTGGACCTGACCATTGCCATCGACGGCGGTGCGCCGCTGGCGTTTCAGGTCCCCGTCAACGAAGACATCGAACTGCCCATCGACCTGCCCCACGGCGGCATGAACGTCATGCAGTTCGCCACACCCGTTCAGGACGGCGAATTGACCGACCGCAACAACGAGGCGGTCGTGCAGATCAACGGGGTGCGCGACCGGTTGCGGGTGCTGCTGGTGAGTGGCGAACCCCATGCGGGGGAGCGGACTTGGCGTAACCTGCTGAAGTCCGATGCCTCCGTGGATCTGGTGCATTTCACCATTCTGCGCCCGCCTGAAAAGCAGGACGGGGTGCCGGTCAATGAGCTGAGCCTGATTGCCTTTCCCACCCGCGAGCTGTTCCTTGAGAAGGTCGATGAGTTCGATCTGATCATCTTTGACCGCTACAAACGGCGCGGGATTCTGCCGTCGATCTATCTGGAAAACATCGGGACCTATGTACAGAACGGGGGCGCTGTGTTGATCTCGGCGGGACCGGATTATGCCTCTGCTGACAGTATCTATCGCTCACCGCTTGGGTTTGTGCTGCCCGGCGCGCCCTCGGCGCGGGTCTATGAGGAAGGGTTCACGCCGCTTATCTCGGACCTTGGGCAGCGGCATCCGGTGACCGAAGGGTTGGAGGCCTTTGCGCCTGAGGTGGGTGAGGATGGCCTGCCCGGCTGGGGCCGTTGGTTCCGCCAGATTGAGGTCACGCCGACGCCCGGTGCGGATGTGGTCATGACGGGGATCGATGACCAGCCCTTGTTGATGCTGGAACGCGTGGGCGAGGGTCGCGTGGCGCTGATGGCCTCGGATCATTCATGGCTATGGGATCGCGGATTTGAGGGCGGCGGGCCGCAGTTGGAACTGCTGCGCCGGTTGGCCCACTGGATGATGAAAGAGCCGGAGCTGGAGGAAGAGGCGCTGTGGGTTGAGCCGAACGGGCTGACCATGCGCGTCATCCGACGGACGTTGGAAGACACGGTGGGCGACGTTACCGTCACCCATCCTGATGGCACCGAGACGGTTCTGACCTTGGATGAGGTCACGCCGGGCCGTCATGAACTGCTGTGGGAAGCGCCCGAGATTGGCCTGTACCGGCTGAGCGACGGGCAGGAAGAGGCGGTGATCGCCCTTGGCCCCGCCGCCCCGCGTGAGTTTGAACAGACGATTGCCACTGGTGACCTGCTGGCCGATCTGGTCGATAGCACCAATGCCGGTGTCACCATGATCGAAGACGGCCTGCCGCGCCTGCGGGACGTGCGGGCCGGTCGGCCTGCGATTGGCAATGGCTGGATCGGTATCACGCCACGGGACGCCTACCGCACCGCAGACATCACCGTGACCCCGCTGGTGCCTGCTTGGGTCGCCCTGCTGTTGGCGGGGCTGCTGGTCATCGGCGCGTGGCTGCG
>JAHDFG010000264.1 GCA_020628265.1 Pseudooctadecabacter sp.
TGGTGGGCGCGCCCAATTCGTCCAATTCCAAACGTCTGGTCGAGGTCGGGCGCAAAGCGGGATGTAGCTACAGCCAGCTCGTGCAACGGGCCACGGATATTGACTGGCGCGCGCTGGACGGGATCACCAGCATGGGGATCACGGCGGGCGCATCTGCCCCTGAGGTTCTGATCAACGAAGTCATCGACGCCTTCAAGGACCGCTATGACGTCACGGTTGAGGTGGTCGAAACCGCCGTAGAGAACGTCGAATTCAAGGTCCCTCGCGTGCTGCGCGAACCGGCCTGAGCCGCAGCGTGCGACATGGGTAACTTCACTAAGATCCCTGTCCTAGACCTGCAGCCCCTGGCCGAGAACGGGGACATACGCGCACTCGCCCGCGACTTTGCTACAGCCTACGGCGAGACAGGCTTTGGCTATGTCATCAACCATGGCGTGGACTCTGCTTTGATCGCGGACATCTTCGAGGCCTCCAAGCGGTTCCACGCCCTAGCCGAACCGGCAAAACGGGCCATCGCGCTGAACAAGGCCCATCGCGGCTACATCGCCATCAATACCTCTACGGATGTCACGACCGATCTGGCCGAGGTCACAAAGCCCAACCAATCGGCCTCCTTCATGATGATGCGCGAAGACAGCGCAGCAGACCCCGGCGTCTACCTGTCTGGCCCCAACCAATGGCCGGATCTGGAGGGCTTTCGCGAAACCTGCGAAGCCTACGTCGCTGCGATGACGGGGCTAGGGCAGGTGTTGATGCGGCTGGCGCTGCAGGCCATGGGGGCCACGGACAACGCCATCTTGCGGGCCTTCGACGACCCCACAATTTGGCTGCGCCTGTTGCACTATCCGCCCCAACCACCGAAAGCGCCCGACGACCTTTACGGATCGGCCCCGCACAAGGATTTCGGCTGCCTGACCCTTTTGGCGCAGGACGATGTGGGTGGGCTGCAGGTGCAGACCCCATCGGGTGATTGGGTCGACGCGCCGCCGATGAAAGACGCCTTTGTCGTGAACGTCGGTGACATGCTGCACCGGATGTCCAACGGGCGCTTGCTGTCCACACCCCACCGCGTAATCAACACCTCGGGCCGCGAGCGCTACTCCGTGCCGTTCTTCTTTGACCCGCACGTGCAGACGACGATTGCGCCACTGCCTGGCACCGGTGCGCCAAAATTCGCCCCGCTACACTTCGGAGAATTTCTGCGATCCGAACTGGAAGCGGGTTATGATGCCCATAAGACCATACCGGATGCGAAAGGATGACCCTATGATCTCAACTCAGTTCTTGCTGACCGCCCTTGTCGTCGTCCTCGCACCGGGGACAGGCGTGGTCTACACGCTGGCACTGGGGTTGGGTCAGGGCCGTCGCGCGGCCCTTTGGGCGGCTTTGGGCTGCACCTTCGGGATCGTGCCGCATTTGATGGCCGCGACACTGGGATTGGCGGCGGTGCTGCACACCTCGGCCCTGCTCTTCAATGTGGTGAAATACGCGGGCGTCGCCTATTTGCTGTGGCTGGCTTGGGGCGCATTGAAATCTGGCGGGGCCCTTCGGGTCGACCCGACGCGCACGGCAGACGCGGGCCTGCGGATCGCGCGACGAGGGGCGCTGATCAACATCCTGAACCCGAAACTGTCGATCTTCTTTTTGGCCCTTCTGCCCCCGTTCCTGTCCGGCGATCCGGCCAGTGCGACGGCCGAGATGATCCTGCTGGGCGCGGTGTTCATGGCAATGACCTTCGCCGTGTTCTGCCTCTACGGTTTTTTCGCAGCCTCCGTCCGCACGTGGCTGCTGGCGTCTGAACGGGCTATGGCATGGCTTAACCGGACCTTTGCTGCGGTGTTCGGGGGGCTGGCACTGCGGCTGGCCTTTGAGCGTGCATGAGCGATTCCGTGTCCTTCGAAGGGGCCGTCGAGCCCATGGAATGGGGCACATCGGTCTACACCGTCCTGCGCATTCCGCCGGACGTCATAGACGCCCTTGGCCCCACCAAGCGGGTTGAGGGCGAAATCAACGACCACCCCGTCAATCTGGCCCTGACCAAAGCGCCGGTGTTTGACGGGGTTTTTGTTTGGACCGGCAAGTCGCTGTTGAACGAAATCGGAATCGCGCCTGCGGAACGGATCGAGGTACGCCTGCGCCCCGCTCCTGATGACGCTGTCGACGTGCCGCCAGACGTGACCAATGCCATTCGGTCGGCTGGCCTGACGGAGGACTGGGACGCTTTGACGCCCGGACGAAAACGGGGCTTGCTCCATTCGGTCAATACCGCCAAACGGGCGGAAACGCGGATCAAGCGGATCGCGAAGCTGTTGACCGAGGTGGCCCCGAAATGAGCCAAGAGACAAAGACCGATATTCCCAAGTCTGCCCTGTTGCTGGGTCTTGCGGGCCTGCTGCCCTTTGTCTGGGGGGCGGTTACGATCTTCAATCAAACGGCTGCCGAATGGACCCTGAACACCATCGGTCCGCGCTTTATCGGCCCTTACGTGGGCTTGGCCTATGGCACGGTGATCCTGTCGTTCATGTCCGGTGTCCTTTGGGGCTTTGCGACCAAAGCGACCGGCGGGCAGGCTGCCACGGGCTACATCCTGTCCGTGATCCCAGCCCTTTGGGCGTTCTTCATGATCGGTGGGGGTCCGGTATCGGCGGCCATGAACCTGATGGCCGGTTTTGTGGCCCTGCTGGTATTGGACTATGCGTTCTGGACGTGGGGACTGGCACCTCGGTGGTGGATGACACTACGGGTGATCCTGACAGCGGGTGTGATCGCCTGCCTTTTGCCTGTGGTGATCTGATGCCTGACAAAAAGACCCTTCGGTTTTACGACACCTCGGCAGACAAATATGCCGCCCTGACAGAAGCCGAAAAGCCCGGTGCCAACCTCAAGGCGTTTATGGCGCTGCTGCCAGCAGGCGGGCGCGTGCTTGATCTGGGGTGCGGACCTGCGCAGGCCTCTGTTCATCTGCGCAACGCGGGCTTTGTGCCCGACCCTGTTGATGCGTCCCAAGGCATGGTGACGCTGGCCAATGAGGCCCACGACATCGGCGCGCGGCTGATGACGTTTGATGATCTGGATGCGGTCGAGGC
>JAHDFG010000265.1 GCA_020628265.1 Pseudooctadecabacter sp.
ATCGCGCCAAGGAAAATCGCATCTGCCTTGGCGGTGCGGTCCTCTCCGTCAGGTTCGATGTCGATGCCGTGCTTCTTATAGAGACCTGCACCGGCCTCGATCTCGTCGATGGCGAGAGGAGGGAGGTCCGCGTTGCGCAGGGCCTCGGCGACGATTTCCATCGTGGCGTCAGCAACATCGACGCCGATGCCGTCCCCTTTGATCAAGGCTATTTTTGCGGGTGCGCTCATCTGGGGTCCGATCCTAATTGGGGCGTCTGGGGTGCCAAGGACGGGCCGCCAAGACCGCGCCAATGACGTCTTAACCAGCTATAATCAGGGCAATGTTTATCGTCAAATACAAAAATGCATATTTTAATGCATACGTTAAGGTGGCCTGACACACTCAAACCGCTGCCTTGTACGTAGGGTTGTCACAGGCGGGCTAAGGTTGTCCAAGGGCCACGACGGCTGCTTCGACGGCGGCTTGGGTCAGCTCCAAGTCGGCCTCGGAGAGCGCCAATGAGGGGTAGAGTTTGCCAGGCGACTTGAAGACACCCGCCTCGCGCAGTTTGGCATTGTAGGTTGCATTGCGGCTTGGGTCATCGTGTGCCGCACTGCGGTAATCGCGGCACGTGGCCTCGGTGAAGAAGATGTCGAAGAGGGTTTCGTCACCACAAATCGTGTGGGCAATGCCTGCACTTGAGAGCGCGTCGCTTTGCATGTCCTGAAGGCGGCGTCCCAAGGCCCGCAAGCGCTCGTAGCTGCCCTCCCGTCCGAGAACTTCCATCGTTTTCAGGCCGGCAGCGGCTGCAACGGGATTGCCGGACAACGTGCCCAACTGCATCAGCCAGCCGTCCGCGCCGACGGCGGATTTGTCGAAGTGGCGCATGATTTCGGCGCTTGCCCCCAGTGCGGCAAGGGGAAAGCCGCCGCCGATGATTTTGCCCAAGGTGCAGATGTCCGGCACCACGCCATAGCGTTCCTGTGCGCCGCCATAGGCAAGGCGGAATCCGGTGACGATTTCATCGAAGATGAGCAGGACGTTGAACCGGTCGCAGAGGTCTCGCAGACCCTGCAGGAAACCGGGTTGCGCGGGGATAATTCGTTGAAGGGGTTCGGCAATGATCGCAGCGATGTCGTTGTGCTCTGTCAGCAATGCCTCGACAGCGGCCAGATCATTGAAGGGGGCGATCAGCATTTGTTCGGCCACGCCCTGCGGGATGCCCGCACTGTCTGGCACCGCTTGGGGGAAATTGACCCGTTTGGCGGGCGCGAGGCTCATCTGCGCCTCGGCGCTCATCCCGTGGTAGCCGCCTTCGAACTTCAGAATCTTGTCGCGGCCCGTGTAGGCGCGGGCGAGGCGGATCGCGTACATGTCGGCCTCTCCGCCCGAAGCCACGAAGCGGACTTGTTCGCAGCAGGGCACCGCCTCGACGATTGCCTCGGCCAGCTCGATGCCCTTGGCGTTGTTGGCGAAGAACGTCATCCCGCGGGGCAGTTGTTCGAGCACCGCTTCCATCACCTCAGGGTGACCATGGCCCAGCAGCATGGGGCCGGAGCCGATGAGGTAGTCCACATATTCGCGTCCGCCCTCGTCCCAGACCCGCGACCCTTGTCCATGCGAGATGATGATGCCGGGGTCAAAGTTGCCAAAGCCCGCGGCGGGCAACACGGCGCGGGCGCGGTCGATCCATTCTGATTGGGTCAGCAGTTTCTGCATGTCAGGTGATCTCCAATATAGGGGTGCCGAGGACATCCAAGTCGGGCGTGACGCCAAGGCCCGCTCCCTCCGGCGGGGCGATGCGGCCGTTTTTGCGGGCGGGGCAATCGGGGGCAATGCGCGGCCCGACGTAGGACGACAGATCGCAGGTGTTGAGCAGGCTGCCTTGCGGGGTGGAGGCCGCGAAATGGAGTGACGCGGCGGTTACGATGTCAGACCCCCATGTACATTCCGCACAGATTTCAGCGCCAAGGTGCACGGTCAGATCACGGGCGCGGCGCATTGCGGACAGGCCGCCAAACTTGGACAGTTTCAGTGCTACGGCGTCGAGGACACCCAACTCGGCAGCACGCAGCAGGGATGCGAGATCATAGGCATTCTCGTCGATTTTCATCGGCAGGCCGGTGGCTTGCCTGACGGCGGCGCAGTCTTCGAGCGTTTTGCAAGGTTGTTCGAGCATCACATCCAGATGGGCGACCGCACGTCCGGTTCGTGTGGCCTGCAGTTTCGTGGCCCCGCAGTTCCAGTCGCCGTAAACCAGCGGGCCTTCACCGACGGCTTCTCGCACTTTGACCAAGCGTTCTGCGTCAGCCTCCCAATTCGCGTCCGCCCCGAGTTTGACCTGAAACTGCCGGATGCCCGTCGCGTAGGCCTCACGAGCAATGCGGGCCATCTCATCGGGTGCGATGCAGGTGATCGAATGGTAAAGCGGCATGTCAGCACGGGTGCGCCCACCAAGTAGAGCATAGAGCGGCTGGTCGGTGGCTTTGCCAAAGAGGTCCCAAAGCGCCATGTCTGTGATGGATTTGGCGTGCAAATGGCCCTGAAGGACTCCGTCCAACTTGCGCATGGGGGCGTCCACGCCAAACGGCTCAATACCGAGGATTTCTGAAGCCATTTCGGTGATCGCACTTGGGATGCCATCAGCGAAGGCAGGAAGGTAGTGGGGGATCGGGCAGACCTCTCCCCAGCCCTTTAGGCCCGTGTTGGTTTCCAGACACAGGACATGAGATTTCACCGTGTCGCAGGTTTTGCCCTCGGCCATGTAGTAGGTTTCATGGCTGGTCAGGCCCAGCGACCAAAGGGTGATCTTGGTGACTTTCATTTTTGCGCTCCCGTAGGGATCGCCGTGGGCAGGGGGGCGCTGCCCCCCTCTTGGCCTGCGGCCAATTCACCCCCCGAGGTATTTTCGCATCGAAGAAGCATGGGCTAGCTGTAGGTTGCGACGGGGGCGCCGAGGGCGTCTTCGTCTGGGTGGACGCCAAGGCCTGGGGCCTCGGGCAGGTGGAGGTGGCCGTTGTGGTTTCGCGGACCGCGGCCGCCCGCGATTTCGGCGGTGATCATGTCCTGACAGGCCCAGACCGC
>JAHDFG010000266.1 GCA_020628265.1 Pseudooctadecabacter sp.
TCGCCGCCTCTGCGGCCACGGCCTCGATCTGGGCCACGAGATCGGGAATGCCTTCGACCGAGGTGCTCACAGATGTTGCAGCCTCCGCTGCCGCGTCCACGGCTCCCACCAAACGGGTCGTGATGTCAGCAGCCTGATACTCGGCCACGATGCTTTCCAGCCGCTCGACCGTATCGTTCAGCGTCACCAGCAATGTCTGCGCCTCTTCCGAGGTCACAATGTCCGAGATGTCGCCCACCAGCGCCCGCAAATCACCCGGCGTCTGTTGCAGGTCGGGGTTGGCCACCAAGGCCTCGGCGCTGTTGAGGAAGGAAATGGCGCTGTTCAACAGCTCTTCGATCGGCAGGTTGTTGACCCGCGTGATGACCCCCTCAACCGTGGCCGCCGCATCCGCCACCTCGCTTTCGATGGTCGGGATGATCGGCAGGCCACCCGTCGACAGCCGGATCGTCTCGGGATCCGCATCATCCACCTGCACCAGATCAATCTTCAACCCGCCGGTCAGCAGGCTGTCATTGGCAAGTTGCGCCCGCATTCCCTCACTCACGCGGGTCGACAGGAAATCCAGCGCCGCACCTGCCGAGACCTCTCCCTGCAGGCCAAGCCGCGCAGGCTGGATTGCCAGAACCACATTCAGCCGCACCCGACTGTCGCCAAACTCGGCCTCGTCGATCACGCCCAGAACACTTTGCACGCGGCCGATCTCAAGCCCGTTGATCTCGACCGGGGCATCGACCGTCAGGCCCGAGATGTTCTCCTCAAACACCATCCGTACCTGAAGCACCTCCACCTCGGCCTCCGTGAACAGGCTGTTCTGCGCCGCCGTCTCGTCACGGTAGACATCGAACACCGTCCCGTCATTGGCCGGCCCGCCGCCTGAGACGAAGGTGTCAAAGGTCACGCCACCGCCCACCAGCGTCGCCAATGAGGAAAAGTCCAACTCAGCGCCCGACGGACCAACCGAAAACGTGAACCCCGTGGTGTCCCAGAACCGCGTCGTGTTGGAAATCAACCGGTCGTGCGGCTCATAGATCAGTGCTTCGGCCACGGCGAAATCCCCGTTGGGCGAAATCCGCGCCCGCCCGATCCGGCCCACTTCGATCCCGCGAAAGGTGATGGGGGCGTTGTCGGTCATGCTGCCACCTGGCGTGGTCCGCAGCACGATCTCAAGGCCGGGACGGTCGGCGCGAAACAGGGGCGCGTCGTCCAGACCCGTGAACTCATAGGCCTGCACGCCCGCTTCGTTGTCCCATGTCCCTTCGATGTAGACACCTGACAAAACGGTATCGAGGCCCGTAACCCCTTGGGCCGTCAACTCCGGCTGCACGATCCAGAACGTCGCCGACCGGTCGATGAACGGCGCCACATTGGGCTCAACCCGCACGCTGGCCACAACACCCGATAGATCGGGCGCAAAGGCCACATCCTCGACCACGCCCACAGTCACATCGCGGTAGCGCAACTCGGTCTCGCGCTCGGCGATGCCCGCACCATTGGTGAACTTGATCGTGATCAGCGGCCCGCGGTCCTGATAGGCCTGCCATGCCACACCCAGTGACACGACCAGTGCGATCAGCGGGATCACCCAAACGATCGACACGCGGCTCAGCCACGACCTACCAGCAGGCGTGATCTGTGGTGGGGGTGGCGTCTGCGTCATTCTACCTTGTCCATCGCCTCTGCCTGAGCGTCCCAGATAAGCCTGCTGTCAAAGGCCTGTGCCGACAGCATCGTAAACACAACCGAAAGCGCGAAAAACAGGCTCGCGATGCCGGGATTGACCGCGGCGATGGTATTCAACTGCACGAGCGAGGACATGATCGCAACTACAAAGATGTCAATCATCGACCATCGCCCGATGTATTCAACGACCTCGTACAGGATGGTGCGCTGATGGGGGGACACGCGGCTGGGCCGCACAACCGACAGCGCCAGAAAGGCAATCGCCAGAAACTTGCCCACGGGGATCGCCACGCTGGCAAACAGGATAATCGCCGCGACCCCGATGGACCCTTGGTGGAACAACTCCACCGCGCCGCCGATGATCGTGTCGGCCTGAACGCTGACCAAGGTACGGGTCTGCAGCATCGGATAGAGGTTTGCGGGAATGTAGCAGGCGAACCCCATGATCCACCACGCCCAGACCCGTTGCAGGCTCTGTTCATCGCGGGATCGCAGATGGTGGCCACAGCGCCCGCAGGCCTCCGTGCCGGCGTCCCAGACGCGGTTGCAGCTGCGGCACGTCACCAACCCCATGGCCCGCGCGCTCTTTATGTCCGCGTTTCGTCCAGAGAGCTCCATACCGACCACCTGCACAGGACCGAATCCTGAATGACAACAAGAATAACGAGGGCCGCGAACATGTAGAACGCAGGCCCGAACTCAACATCCGCCAAATCCGTGACCTTCACCAGCGACACCGCACAGCCGATTGCAAAAATCTCGGCCATGGACCACGGGCGCAGGGCCTCCGACCAGCGAAAGGCGGTGCGCGCCCCTTTGGCGGGCGGCTTGTCCACGACAACAGGCGCCAGCACATAAAGCGCCAGCAAGACCCGCAGCAGCGGAATAAAGATGATGACCGCCGCCGTGGCGAGGGCAAGGATTACCAGCACCCCGTCACTGAACACCAACGCGGCCTCAAGGATTGAAACGGAATTCGACGTTCCGGCTGCATTGATCGTCAGAAACGGAAAGACCGCCGCCGCGATGACCAAAATCACAATCGTCAGGGACAGTGCGATAATCTGCATTCCCGCCTTGCGGCGTGGCGCGATCAGACGTGTCCCGCACCGCCCGCACCGCGCGGTCGCACCTTTGGGAACTTCCGCAACACTGTAGACCGCATCACATTGCTGGCAGCCGATCAGCGCATCGGTTGTTTGAGGGGGCAGGGCAGACATGGGGGTCAGTCTACCGCGCCTAAGGGGGCAAGGACCAGCCACCATCGCGCACCGCGCAGGCCAAGGGCGCTTGCCTGTCTCGCCCGCACATGAGACTGAATAGAGGCACCCGCAATACAAGGACCATCCCATGACCAAACGGCTCGCCCT
>JAHDFG010000267.1 GCA_020628265.1 Pseudooctadecabacter sp.
ATGACCACAACTCCGTCGGCGCGATGATCGAGGTCGTGGCCCGCAATGTGCCCGCAGGCATCGGCGCGCCGGTTTACGGCAAATTAGACACGGATTTGGCCGCCGCCATGATGTCCATCAACGCCGTGAAAGGCGTGGAGATCGGCGAAGGCATGGCCGCCGCAGGCTTGACAGGTCGCGCCAACGCGGACGAGATTTTCATGGGGGACAACGGCCCTGAATACTCCAGCAACCATGCAGGCGGTATCTTAGGTGGCATCAGCACCGGTCAGGACATCGTCGTGCGCTTCGCCGTGAAACCTACGTCGTCCATCCTTAGCCCCCGCGCCTCCATCCGCATGGACGGCACCCCGACCGAGGTGATCACCAAAGGCCGACACGATCCTTGCGTCGGTATCCGTGCGGTGCCGGTGGGTGAGGCCATGATGGCCGCCGTGATCCTTGATCACATCCTGCTGGACCGTGGTCAGACCGGAGGCGTGCGCGGAACAATCGGCTAGGCTTTCTGCTTGCTTAACTGCACCGCCAAAATCCCGCCCGTGATGATCAGCACGCCCACGATGTCCAGCGACCCCAAGGGCTCCCCCAGCAACAGCGCCGCGATGGACACGCCAAAGAACGGCGTCAGAAAGTGGAACACCGCCGCAGGCGTTGCCCCGATCCGGTCGACCAACAGGAACCAGATCAGCGTCGCAACCACGCCGGGGAAGATTACGGTATAGGCGAACGCCACAACCAACTGCCAAGACCACTGAACGGCTAGGGTTTCCAACGCCATTGCAGGCACGGCCAGTGCCGCAGCCCCAACAAACATCTGCAGCCCGACGATCATCAGGAAATTCCCTCCGGACGAGGCCCCTCGCATCATCAACGTGGCGACCGTCAACGAAATGACCGAGATCACGCAAAGCAAGACCCCGAACAGATCAACCTCACCCTGCAATCGCGCGCCCATGATCAGCGCGACACCGATCATGCCTGCCAATAGGCCCGCCACGCCCAAGGGCCGCAACCTCTCACCCAGCAAGGCCCATGTGGACAGCGCCACCAAGAGCGGCATGGTCGACGCGATGATCGAGGCAAGCGACGCCTCAATCGTCTGCATCGCGACGAAGTTAAGGCCAAGGTACAGCGCGTTCTGGCACAGCCCGAACACGACGACCGCGCCCCACTGTCTGCGGGTCAAAGCCCAGGACTGCCCCATCGCCCGCGCGATCACGACAGCAATCAGGCCCGAGATGACGAACCGGATCGTCAAAGCGTAAAGCGGTGGCGCATATTGCACGATCACTCGGGCCGAGGTGAACGCCGACGCCCAGATGATGCCGAACACCACCCCCATCACAACCGCCTTACCGTCGATCTTTCCCATGCTTCGTCGTCCAAATCCTTCTGATCGCAGTCCTGACACGCCAAAACAGGGAAAACCATCCAAAGTCTGTATTAGATACAATTCACCCCAAGGCCTGAAACGAAAAAGGGCCGCCCATTCGGACGACCCTCAATCTTGTGAAAGATGGGAACGTTAGCCGTTCACGCTGTCCTTCAGAGCCTTCGCAATGGTCATCTTGACCACTTTGTCGGCTTCTTTCTTGATCTGCTCGCCCGTGGCGGGGTTGCGCACCATGCGCTCGGGACGCTCACGGCAGTAGATTTTGCCAACGCCGGGCAGGGTCACGGCGCCACCACCGGACACTTCGTCCGTGATCAGGCCGGTCATTGCGTCCAGTGCTGCGGATGCGGACTTCTTGTCGGTGTCCATACGCTCGGCCAGTGCAGCGACCAATTGGGTCTTGGTCATCGGTTTCGTCGCCATTTTGAATCTCCTCGTTCTGCCCATTTGGCTAGGGCTTATTACGCAGTCAGTAAACTGTATGTGCCTACGTTCCACAACTCTTTGTGCGGCATTACAAGTGAAAAACCGCATATTGTGGGCGATTTTCGAGGTTTTCGCAGGGTCAAAGGAAGGCCGTTTCCTCGAACGAGCGCAATTTCCGGCTGTGGATACGCTCCAACGGCATCTCCAGAAGACGTTCCATAGCGGCGATCCCGATCATCAAATGGCGCGAGACTTGCGTCTTGTAAAAGTCCGACGCCATGCCCGGCAGCTTCAGTTCTCCGTGTAGTGGTTTGTCCGAAACGCACAGCAAAGTCCCATAGGGCACACGGAACCGGAACCCGTTCGCGGCAATCGTCGCACTCTCCATATCCAGCCCGATGGCACGGGATTGGGACAGCCTTTGCACCGGCCCGTCCTGATCGCGAAGCTCCCAATTTCGGTTGTCGATCGTGGCGACGGTGCCCGTCCGCATGATCCGCTTCAACTCGAACCCTTCGAGTTCCGTGACCGAGGCCACGGCCTCTTCCAGTGCGATCTGGATTTCGGCCAGCGCGGGGATCGGCATCCAGACCGGCAGGTCATCATCCAACACGTGGTCTTCGCGCAGATAACCGTGGGCCAGCACAAAATCACCTAGCCGCTGGCTGTTCCGCAGACCGGCGCAATGACCCACCATCAGCCACGCATGGGGCCGCAAGACCGCAATGTGATCCGTCGCCGTTTTCGCGTTCGACGGACCCACCCCGATGTTGACCAGCGTAATCCCCCCCTGTCCCTCACGGCACAGGTGGTACGTCGGCATCTGCGGCATCTTTTCAGGGACCGTCAGCGGCGCATCGGCATCGGTGATGACCTGATTGCCCGTCGATACAAACGCTGTGTAGCCGCTGTCAGGGTCGGCAAGCATCTTGCGCGCATAGGCTTCGAACTCTTCCACGTAGAACTGGTAGTTGGTGAACAACACATGGTTCTGGAAATGCTCGGCCTTGGTCGCGGTGTAATGCTGCAACCGCGCCAGCGAATAGTCGATCCGTTGCGCAGTAAACGGCGCCAGCGGGCTGGACCCGTCTTCGTGGTGGTAGTCGACGCCGTTGACGATATCGTCGTTCGTGGTCGCCAGATCCGGCACGTCGAAGACATCGCGCAGCGTGAACTGCAGCGACCCTTCCTGTGGCACTGCAACCTCACCTGACACGGCAAAGTGCACAG
>JAHDFG010000268.1 GCA_020628265.1 Pseudooctadecabacter sp.
GCCAGATAGCCCTTGATCTCGGCCACGTCGTCCTTGGGGTCCTCATAAGACCACGCCGCGTCTTCGAACGTGCCGCTTTTGGCGACGAAGTGATAGTGGGTGGCCGTACCCTTATGCGGACAGGTCGAGACAGTGTCGGACTTGTCAAAGAAGGCCATCGAGACGTCATCGCGGGGGAAATAGATCACCGCAGGATAGGTGCCTTCGGTCAGCTCAAGCGCATTTTCGGTTTCAGCGAGGACTGCGCCTGCGGCCCGAACGGTCCATGTGCCGCTTGCGCGGCGGATCGTGATATAATCTGACATTCGTCTCGTCCCCCAAAATTGGTGGTTATATGTGTCCCATCTTCGGGAAGGTCCGGCCCTTGGTTCGCCCCGCTTCGGTTCCGTGGGCTAGCAGCCGAGTGTTACAGGCAGGTTACAACGGCGCACATGCCGCCTTCAGCCAAGTCAGCGCGTCCCCATCAACGCGCGGACCGATCAGCCGCAACGTATCAGCGTGATAGCGGTCGATCCAGTCCCGTTCGTCGGCTGTCAGAAGCGAGATGTCAATAAGCCTGCGATCGAACGGTACGTAAGTTAGCGTCTCGAAATCGAGCATATCACGGTCGTCGCCGCCTTCAACGGGTGTCGCGGGCCGGACAACGATCAGGTTTTCGATGCGGATACCGAACGCACCTTCGCGGTAGTAGCCTGGTTCATTGGACAGGATCATGCCGGGCTCAAGCGGGGTGCGCGCGCGCCGGGACAGGCCTTGGGGGCCTTCGTGAACGGACAGATAGGCGCCGACGCCGTGGCCGGTGCCGTGGTCGTAGTCTTGTCCTGCGAGCCACAGCTTGTAGCGGGCCAGCGCGTCCAGATCGCTGCCGGCAACGCCCTTGGGGAACCGTGCGCGGCTGATCGCGATCATGCCCTGAAGCACGCGGGTGTAGCAGGTGCGCTCGGTCTCGCCCGCAGGGCCGATGGCCATGGTGCGCGTGATGTCGGTGGTCCCGTCCAGATACTGGCCGCCGGAATCGACCAGCAACAGCTCACCCGGATTGACCGGACGGTTGGTGTCGGTGGACACACGGTAATGCACGATTGCGCCGTTGGGGCCTGCACCGCTGATCGTCTCGAACGAGATGTCCAGCAGGTGGTTGGTGTCGCGCCGGAACCCCTCGAGCGCTGTGACCACGTCAATCTCTGTCAGACCACCCTTGGGGGCCTCTGCGTCCAGCCACGCGAGAAACCGCACCATAGCCGCACCGTCGCGCAAGTGGGCTGCGCGGGCACCGGCAATTTCGGCGTCTGTCTTGCGGGCCTTTGGGAGCACGCATGGATCCTGACCCCGTTCGATCCGGCCTGCATCAAGGGCTTGGAAGACCGCCACAGGCGTCCGGTCAGGGTCCAGCATGAGAGGGGCAGGGCCTTGCCGCAGCACCGCCAGCATGTCGGCTTCGGGTAGAACATTGGTGCCTTGGGGGAGTGCGATATCCGCCACTTGGTCGGGGTCACAGAACAAGGTGACTGCACCGTCTCCGCCCATCAGCGCCATGGCATGAGGTACGGGGTTTCTGGGGATATCCGTGCCGCGGATGTTCATCAGCCACGCCACGCTGTCAGGTGACGTGATGAGCGTCGCAGCATGCCCTTTGGCGGCGAGGTCTTTGGCCAGTCGCTTGCGTTTCTGGGCAGAGGTTTCTCCGGCCAACTCATCAGGGTAGGCGGTGAAAGGGGCAAGGGGCGGGGCCGGCTGGTCCGGCCAGATGTCGTCAATCAGGTTGGAGACAGGGACGAGCGTGATATCCGTGCCCTTAAGCCCCTTTTCGATCTGTTCGATCTGGCTGACCGTGTGCAGCCAAGGGTCATAGGCCAGCCGGCTGACACCCGACTGCGATTTGATCCAGTCCGGCAGGGAGGTTTCCGGCCAGTGGACGGGCGTAAAGACATCCGCCACCTGATCGCGCACCTGCACGCGGTATCGCCCGTCAATAAAGACGCCTGCTATCTCTTTGAGAACACAGGCAAAGCCCGCCGATCCGGTGAAGCCTGTAAGCCACGCGAGCCGGTCATCGCGCGGGGCCACGTATTCGCCCTGAAAACGGTCGGCGCGTGGGACCAGAAACCCATCCACACCGGCATCGGCCATGGCCACGCGTAGGGCGTTGAGGCGGGCAGGGCCGCTTTCGGGTGAAGAGGTCACGTCAAAGGTCTGAAACATGCTGTCCCTCATCTTATTCATTCGCACGTCAGCAGGGGGCGAACAAATTTCCGGAAATTTGTTGCGCCCGACCGTGGTCGTTACCCAGCCTTGCGCATCCCCAAGACGCGGGCTCGTTTTCTGGGATCGCTGTCAAAAAGGCTTGCCAATTGTTCCGTCATCGCACCGGCCAGCTGTTCAACATCCGTGATGGTGACAGCGCGGTCGTAGTAGCGGGTCACGTCGTGGCCGATCCCGATTGCGATCAACTCTACAGCGCGGCGTTTCTCAACCATTTCAATGACATCGCGCAGGTGCTTTTCCAGATAGTTGGCGGGATTGACCGACAACGTGCTGTCGTCCACGGGCGCGCCGTCGGAAATTACCATCAAAACTTTGCGCGCCTCGGGCCGTCCCATCATCCGGCGGTGGGCCCATTCCAGCGCCTCACCGTCGATGTTTTCCTTCAGCAGGCCTTCCTTCATCATCAGGCCCAGATTGTCGCGGCTCCGGCGCCATGGGGCGTCGGCGCCCTTGTAGACGATGTGGCGCAGGTCGTTCAGACGCCCGGGCTGTTGCGGGCGACCCTCGGCCAGCCATTCCTCACGGCTGAGGCCGCCTTTCCATGCTTTGGTGGTAAAGCCCAAAATCTCGACCTTGACCTGACAGCGTTCCAGCGTGCGGGCCAGAACGTCGGCACAGATCGCGGCAATGGAGATCGGCCGGCCTCGCATGGAACCGGAGTTGTCCAGCAGCAGCGTCACGCAGGTGTCGCGGAATTCGGTGTCCTGTTCGACCTTGAACGACAGGGG
>JAHDFG010000269.1 GCA_020628265.1 Pseudooctadecabacter sp.
TGCGGGTCCATGATACTTTGGCCACCAAACAGGCGATGAACCTGCATCTGGCAGTGAATTAAAGGTGGGCGCAGGCCCTGCAAGGAAATCCAATGGCACGTAAGTTTTTTGGCACTGATGGGGTTCGGGGCACAGCGAACACCTATCCGATGACCGCGGAAATGGCACTCAAGATCGGTGCAGCGGCGGGGCGGTATTTCCGCAATGATGGCAGCAATGGCCACCGCGTTGTGATCGGCAAGGACACCCGCCTGTCTGGTTACATGTTTGAAAGCGCGCTGACGGCTGGTTTGACGTCCACAGGTATGAACGTGCTGCTGATGGGCCCGATCCCCACGCCGGGTGTGGGGATGATGACGACAGGCATGCGGGCCGATCTGGGCATCATGATTTCGGCCAGCCACAACCCCGCGCAGGACAACGGGATCAAGTTCTTTGGTCCTGACGGGTTCAAACTGTCGGATGAGGCCGAGGCCGAGATCGAGGCTTTGCTGGAGGGAGATATTCAACCGGCGCAGGCCACCAATATCGGACGGGCCAAGCGGATTGATGACGGGCGTTTCCGGTATGCGGAACGATTGAAAAGCACCTTGGGGGGCAAGTCCCTCAAGGGCCTCAAGGTTGTCATCGACTGCGCGAACGGCGCCGGTCACCGCGTGGCCCCCGAAGTGTTGTGGGAGCTTGGCGCGACGGTCATTCCGGTGGGCACATCGCCAGATGGCTTTAACATCAACGAAGGGTGCGGTTCCACCAATCCCCGCACAGCAGCAGAGACTATCGTGACCCACGGGGCGGACGTCGGCATCTGCCTTGATGGCGATGCTGATCGCGTCATGGTCCTTGATGAGAATGGCAATGTGGCCGACGGCGACCAGATCATGGGGCTTTTTGCCCATCGCTGGGCGCAGGCCGACCGGCTTCACAAGGGTACCTTGGTGGCAACGGTCATGTCGAACCTCGGGCTTGAGAGGTTCCTGTCCAGTCACGGTCTGACACTGGAACGCACCAAGGTTGGCGACCGCTATGTGGTTGAGGCCATGCGGGCGAACGGGTTCAATCTGGGTGGGGAACAATCCGGCCATATCGTGATGACGGATTATGCCACCACGGGCGACGGCCTGTTGGCAGGGCTGCAGTTCCTGTCGGCCATGGTCGAGACGGGTAAACCGGCGTCAGAGTTGGCAGCGGTGTTTGAAACGGTGCCGCAAATGCTCAAGAACGTGCGCTACGCGGCGGGGGCTGATCCTCTTGCGGCAGAAACGGTGAAAGCAGCCATCGCTACGGCCGAGGCGGAGCTGCAAGGTAAAGGCCGGTTGCTGATCCGCAAATCCGGCACCGAGCCGCTGATCCGCGTGATGGCGGAATGTGAAGACGACGGGCTTCTGACACAGGTGGTCGACGGGATCGTGGCCGAGGTTGAGGCCGCCGCGAGCGTCACCGCCTAAGCAGCCCTTTCAGACCGACCCATTGGCTGACGGCTAGGCCCGTCAGGATTAGTGCGAGGGCCACGAAGAACCGCAATGGCAGGGCTTCGGACAGCACCAGCGCGCCGAAGATCATGGACCAGACGGGGACTTGGTAATTGACCAACGTCATGAAGACCGACCCCGCGGTGCGGATCGTTTGAACGCGCAGTAGGGCGGCAAAGGCGGTTGGCACAAGACCCAAGAACAGAATGGCGTAGGGTGCACGACCGTCCGCCCATGTAGGCAGACCTTCGAAGATCAGCATGGCCGGCAACAGGCAGACTGACCCCACCACGAGTGTCAGGGCTGCCATTGTGATGCTGTCCACTGGCGGGCAACGTCGGGTCAGGACACTTGAAACGGCATAGGAACAAGACGCCCCAACGCAGGCCAGCTGCGGCAGGGCGAGGCTCCCATCGCTGAAGTCAAACGCGCCCGGTCCGATCAGGACGGCAGCGCCAATGAAGCCGAGTATCACACCGACCGTCTTGCGAAGGCTCATCTTCTCGTCGCTGAACACATGGGCCAACGGAAAAACGATGAGCGGCAGCACCGCCATTGAAATGCCCGCGAAGGCAGACGGGACGTACTGCTGCCCCCAGCTGAGCAACGCAAACGGCAGGGCGGTGTTGAGCGCCCCGATGACCAGAAGATAGCGCCAGACGGTTGGGTCCGTCGGGTAGGGGCGTCGCAGAACTTGCACCAAAATAAGCAGAGAAACGGCGCCTAACGTCGTCCGTGCTGCGGCGACCGTCAGCGGCCCGTATCCCTCCAACGCCATGGCCACCACCATGAACGTGCCGCCCCAGATCAGGCCCAGCAGGATGATCGAGAGCCAGTTGTATGGGGTGGGTTGATTGGTCACAGGGGGAACCTTTTTTCGCTTCAGGCGCGTTGTTTCCCCAGACCTAACCGGAAGCAACCCTTTAGCAAGGAGGAAATACCGATGGAGAACCTACCTCTCGTCTGGCTTTTGCCACTTGTCACAATCGCCCTGTTCGTCGTCTTCGCACTTTTGAGCCGCAGACGCACGAAACAGCTTCAAAACGATGCCGATCATAAGCCGTCCAGCCTCGCCACAGATGGACCTGGACCAAACCCTGTAGGCCCCGACAAATAGGTCGGGCTGGCTGGCAATCCCCAGAAGCAAAAAGAAAGGGGCGCCCGTTTGGGACGCCCCTTAACCCAAGTGGCCGCTGCACAGTCTCCTCCCAAAGCACTGCGCGGGCCTGACTTGGTGTATTTAGTTCTTGGACTTGTCTACCATCTTTCCAGCAGAAATCCATGGCATCATGCCACGCAGTTTTTCGCCAGTGGCTTCGATCAGGTGCTCGTCGTTTGCACGACGGGACGCTTTGATCGTCGGCTGGCCAACGGCGTTCTCCAGCATGAAGTCACGCACGAACTTGCCCTGCTGGATGTCTTCCAGAACGGCCTTCATGCGGGCTTTGGTCTCGTCATACTTCAGAATGCGCGGGCCGGTGACGTACTGGCCGTATTCTGCGGTGTTGGAGATGGAGTA
>JAHDFG010000270.1 GCA_020628265.1 Pseudooctadecabacter sp.
CCGTCGGCTTTGTTCACAAGGATCATGTCGCAGGTCTCCATGATCCCGCGCTTGACGCCTTGCAGTTCATCCCCGCCTGCGGGGGCCAGCAGCAGCAGGAACAAATCGGACATCTCGGCCACGGCTGTTTCCGACTGACCTACGCCGACGGTTTCGACCAGCACCACGTCAAAGCCTGCGGCCTCACAGAGCGCAATCGCCTCTCGCGTGCGGCGGGCCACACCGCCCAATTGCGATTGCGAGGGCGAGGGCCGGATAAATGCATTGGGATCGCGGCTCAGCAGGTCCATGCGGGTCTTGTCGCCCAAGATCGACCCGCCCGAGCGCGCCGAGCTAGGGTCCACGGCCAGAACCGCCACACGCATCCCCTGCCCCGTCAGCATCCGGCCAAAGCTTTCGATGAAGGTGGATTTGCCCACGCCAGGCGTGCCCGACAGCCCGATCCGAAGCGCTTGCCGGTCCGTGCCCAGCGCGGCCAGCAGATCACCCGCGACAGCCCGATCCTGCGCACGCGTGCTTTCCACGAGCGTGATCGCACGGGCCAGCGCCCGCCGGTCGCCCGCGCAGATTTTTTCAGCCGTTGTTTCGATATCCAATGCCTTCGTCATGGCCGCTTTATGGAACCGGCAGCCCCGCCCGTCCAGACGCATTGGACGTGCGGCAGATGTTGTCTTTCCGTTTGTTTGCCAAGATGAAGGGAACATGGCCGACACCTTGCCCATCTTTGACGTCCTGCATGACGTACAAGCCGCGCTACGCGACAACGGCTGTGTTGTGCTTCAAGCCCCGCCCGGCGCCGGCAAAACCACGCAAGTTCCTTTGGCGCTGTTGGATCAGGTAGAGGGCAAGATCCTGATGCTTGAACCCCGCCGCCTTGCCGCCCGAGCCGCCGCCGAACGGTTGGCCGAAAACTTGGGCGAGGGTTTGGGGAACCGCGTGGGCTACCGGATGCGCGGGGAGAGCGTGGCCGGCAGCCGCATTGAGGTCGTCACCGAGGGCATCCTGACGCGCATGTTGCAGTCGGATCCCGACTTGGCTGGCGTCGGCTGTGTGATCTTCGATGAATTCCACGAACGGTCCCTGAATGCTGATCTGGGCCTGGCGCTGGTGCTGGAAATCCGCGAGGCCCTGCGCCCCGATCTGGGCCTTGTGGTCATGTCCGCCACGCTGGACGCAGGCCCCGTGGCAGAGTTCATCGGCGCACCCGTGGTCACATCGCAAGGGCGCAGCCATGAGGTTACGCCGGTCTGGCTGCCTCGTCCTCTGCCCAAGACCGCGCGATTTGAGGCCGCGGTGGCCGATCTGGTCAGCGAAGCCGTGGCCGAAACGGATGGCGGCGTGCTGGTCTTCCTGCCGGGTGAGGGGGAAATCCGCCGCGTGCAGGGGTTGCTTGATGGTCGGTTGCCGGAAGGTTGCCACGTTCGACCGCTTTACGGGGCCCTGCCGTTCAAAGACCAGCGGGCCGCCATCGCGCCCGTTCCATCCGGTCGCAAAGTGGTGCTGGCCACGTCGATTGCCGAGACCTCGCTGACGATCGAGGACATCCGCGTCGTGGTCGACGGTGGCCGCGCCCGCCGCGCGCGGTTTGATGCAGGCAGCGGCATGTCCCGGCTGGTGACAGAACGGATCACCCGGGCCGAAGCCACCCAGCGGGCTGGCCGCGCGGGCCGTGTGGCGGCAGGGCGGGCTTACAAGCTCTGGGCGCGGGCCGAAGACGGCGGCATGACGCCCTTCGCCCCCGCCGAGATTGAAACGGCAGACCTGACTGGCCTTGCCTTGGAGCTGGCCAACTGGGGCAGCGATGCCTTGCCCTTCCTGACGCCCCCGCCCGAGGGTCCTTTGGCCGACGCCCGCGCTCTGCTCTCAGATCTGGGCGCATTAGAGGACGGTCGGATCACAGCCCACGGTCGCGTCCTTGCCCGTTTGCCGCTGCATCCGCGACTGGCCCATATGCTGGCCCATGCTGGCCCCGCGGCGGCACCGCTTGCAGCCCTCTTGGCCGATCGCGACATCCTGCAGGGCGCACCTGTCGATGTCGGCCTTCGCCTGAAAACCCTGAAGGGAGATCGGGGGCCGCATCCGGCGCATCAAGGTGCCCTTGCCCGCGTGAAACAGGAAGCAAAGCGCCTGCGCAAGCTGGCACCGGACACCAAGACCGACCTGAGCGATGCGCAGATGGCTGCCCTCGCCTACCCCGACCGCATCGCGGGTCGTCGCAAGGGCGAGGCGCCCCGCTATGTCACCAGCGGTGGCAAGGGGGCCGTGTTGCCGGACGGTGACCCCCTCTCCGCCAGCCCGTTTCTGGTCATCACCGACACAGATGGCCATGCACGCGAAGCCCGCATCCGCCTTGCCCTCCCCCTCACCGAAAGCGAACTGCGCGACGTCGCAGGCGACCGCATCCAGCAGATCGACAGCTGCGCATGGTCCAAACGCGAAGGGCGGGTCGAGGCCCGCCGGCAAGAACGGTTGGGCGCGCTTGTTCTGTCAGATCGCAGATGGACCGATGCCGATGGCGAGGCAATTGCCCGCGCCATGCTTGAGGGCGTGCGCCAGCTGGGGATCCCGTCCCATGCAAAGGCAGACTTCTTCAGGGCGCGGGTCGCGCTGGCACGGACGGCCACACCGGATTTGCCGGATATGACCGACGCAGCCTTGCTGGAGGGGCTCGAAGACTGGCTCCTACCCTATCTGGACGGCGTGCAAACCGCAGGCCAGTGGCGCGCCTTCGACCTGCTGCCAGCCCTGCGCGCCATGTTGTCATGGGACCAAATGCAGCTTCTTGATAGAGAGGTCCCTGCTGCCTTCACCACACCTTTGGGTCGCGCTGTGCCCATTGATTACAGCGGAGACCACCCCGAGATCACCCTGCGCCTGCAAGAGATGTTCGGCACGACAAGGCACCCCACAGTCGCGAACCGCCCCCTCAGGGTGACGTTCCTGTCACCGGGCCAGAAACCTATTCAGACCACCATGGATGTGCC
>JAHDFG010000271.1 GCA_020628265.1 Pseudooctadecabacter sp.
GTCACCGACACGGTCACAGGCGACGTCATCACCTTCTCCGAGATCGAACAGCTGATCCTGACGGAACAGGCAGACGTGGTCGATGCCACGGCGGATGATGGCTACACCTATGTCCAGACCCTTGGCGGCAACGACAGCTATGTCGGCTCCTCCGGCGATGATGTCGTGGACGAGGAAATCGGCGTGCCCAACGGTCAGGGCAACGACACCTTCTATGGCGGTGCCGGCAATGACGAGATTTGGGCCGGTACGGATGATGACACCATTTACGGTGGCACCGGTGCCGACACGCTGAACGGTCAGGAAGGCAACGACACGATCGTCTTCTCGGAAGGTGACACCGCGACAGGTGGAACTGGTGATGACCTCTTCGTGCTCGAAGACCTCGGTGAAACCACCAACGGCACGATCACCATCGACGGTGGCAGCGGTGATGAGACCACAGGCGATACGCTGCAACTCGGCACCCTAGGTGTCCTCACGCAAGACGTGCGCGACACGTTTGTGGATGACGGCACCGGCAGCTACTCCGGCTCGATCACGCTGGATGATGGCACGATCCTCAACTTCTCCGAGATCGAGAACATCATCTGCTTCACGCCAGGCACGCTGATTGCGACCGCACAGGCCCTGCGCCCGATCGAGGATCTTCGCGTGGGTGACATGGTGATGACCCGTGACCACGGCCTACAGCCGATCCGCTGGATCGAACAGCGCACCGTGCCCGCTGTGGACCGCTTTGCTCCTGTGCGCATCCGCAAGAACGTGCTTCAGGGCCTTGAGAAAGACCTGATCGTCTCGCCGCAGCACCGCGTGCTGTTCCAAGGCTACAAGGCAGAGCTGTTGTTCGGCGACAGCGAAGTTCTGGTCGCCGCAAAGCATCTCGTGGACGGCATGGATGTGACGCAGGACGAAGGCCACATGGTCACCTATATCCACATGCTCTTCGACCAGCATGAGATCATTTATGCAGATGGCGCCGCGACCGAAAGCTTCCACCCGGGCGATGTCGGCTTCACCGCCGTCAGCGATGCCGCACGCGAGGAATTGTTCGCGCTCTTCCCCGAACTGCGCGCCGATCAAAGCGTCTATGGCAACACGGCCCGTCGCTGCCTGAAGGCGCACGAGGCGAAGTTGATCCACACGTGGTGATCTGATGACTTGATCATAGGGGCCGCTTTGGCACAGTGTTCGTCCAAACGACGAGCGGAGAACACGCAATGCGGCCCCTTTACCTCATTCTACCCTTTGCGGCCCTGACGGGTTGCATGGACGCGCCCAGCCCAAACGCGACCGCGGTTGCAGCACCTGCTGCGCCATTTGTGGTGCCAATGGACCCGGGCCAAATCACCTGTGCGCAATTGTCGAACCCCAATGCTCAGGCTGAAGCCGTCGAATGGGTCTTGGGACAGGCACGCGCGGCTGTCTTGGCGGGCCGTGCGGCGTCGGTGCCTGCTCCGGCAGCGGTTCAGGCGCAGATCATTTCGGCATGCCAATCAACCCCCGACGCACGTCTGGCATCGGTCGCGCGGCAGATCGGTCTTTAGGCGGATTTGCGGAAGGGGCGTTCGCCAGAGGCCCAGTCTCTCGCGGCCAGACCGAAGGCCTCGAACAAGGGGCGCGAGACAGGATCGATGCCTGCCTGCCATTCAGGATGCCATTGAACGGACAATGTGAAACCTGGGGCGTCTTTGACATAAATCGCCTCGGGTGTGCCATCGGGCGCGCGTCCGTCAATGACCACCCGTGGGCCCACGTCCTCAATCCCCTGCCCGTGCAGCGAATTGGTCAGCACCTCGGTCTTGCCCCATAGCCTGTGGAAGGGGCCCTTCTCCGACAAGGTAACGATGTGGCGCAATTCGAACTTCTCTTCCATGGTGCCATCCGGCGGCATGCGGTGGTTGTCGCGCCCTGGCAGGTCCCGAATTTCAGGATGAAGCGTGCAGCCCATTGCCACGGCCACCTCTTGAAAGCCGCGACAAATCCCAAGGATCGGCTGCCCGCGTTCCACGCATTTGCGGATAAGCGGCAGCGCCACACGGTCGCGGTCGCGGTCAAATGTGCCATGCGCCTCCGTCGGCGCGTGGCCATATTCCTCAGGATGGACATTCGGCCGACCGCCCGTAAAGACGAAGCCGTCGCAGACCTCCATCAGGTCGTCCACGTCCACCATATCCGGATCAGTCGGAACAATCATCGGCACCGCGCCCGAGACATGGGCAACGGCGGCCGAGTTCATCGTCCCGACCGCGTGGACGGGGTATTCATCGTTGATAAGATACTGATTGCCGATAATTCCGACGACGGGTTTGCGCATGCTCATTCTACCTTTGGCCTATACCTAACGATTCATGTCGTCAGGTCAAAGTCTAGAACGTGCACATGCACAGCGCGTTAACGCACGGTGTCAGATCTCTGCCGTCAAATTGGCCGCTTCGATGCCTTCCACAGCACAAATCGCATCATTGTCTGAGGTATCGCCGGTCACACCAACGGCGCCCACAATCACGCCGCGCTTGTCACGAACCAGAACACCGCCCGGAACAGGCACAACCTGCCCGCCGTAAACGCCGTTCACCGCATTCATGAAATAGGCCTGCTGTTCGGCCCGCTGCATTTGTGCTGTACCCGCCATGCCCAGCATGACCGCGCCGTAGGCCTTGCCATGGGCAATTGCAAAACGGCCCGGTGCTGCGCCGTCTTCACGCTCAAAAGCCTTCACATGGCCGCCTGCGTCGAGAACCACCACGCTCAGTGGTTTCAACTCCAACTCGCGGCCCTTCTGGATGGCTTTGCGGATCATTGTACGGGCTTTGCCGATAGAGATTTCTGGCATTCGTGCGCTCCTGTTCGGGTTGGGGGCCAACAAAATTCCGGAATTTTGTTGGACGCTAATGGTTGCGTTGGGCTTTCAGTTCAAGACGGCGTTGGTGCAGGACCGGTTCGGTGTACCCTGACGGCTGTTCGCGCCCCTTGAA
>JAHDFG010000272.1 GCA_020628265.1 Pseudooctadecabacter sp.
GACACGATCATCGCCGATGCGATCGGAATGGCCAGCCTTGTGGTGATGCTGTTCGGTGCCCTCGCTTTGCCCAGCTTTTTCTAACCTGCCTGCGTATCTTGTGCGGTGAACCAGATCCTCTGTCCCACCTTTTGATCTGAACACGTCCGACACTGCCTGTCTCGACCAATGCGGGAGCCTGCCTTTCCCGATTTCACCAGTCCCAACACAAGATGCCATTCTGCCGCCGCTTTCCACTGTCCCGGAAAGCGGCGGTTTTTTCTTGTAAGTTGGGGGAGAGGTCAGGCCGTGCGGGCGTTCCGGACAGCGGCCAAAGCATCAAGTGTCGCGTCAAACGCAAGCATGATGGAGGCATGGCGGTTCTTGTAGTCCGAGGCGGGGCTGAGAACCTCCAGCCCGTCAAAGGGGGCGTCGGGGACGGGACCGCCTTCTTTCAACATGGCATGCAACTGATCACGACCCTGCTGCACTTCGGCCTCTGTCAGGCCGATGATGTTCTGGCCAACAACGGCGGCCGAGGCCTGCCCCAAGGCACAGGCCTTTACGTCCTGACCGAAGGCGCTGATTTTACCGTCTGATACGGTGACATCCACGGTCACGGTGGAGCCGCACAAGGGCGAGCGCCGTTTGGCCGTGGCATCGGGCGTGTCAAGGCGCGTGCGATGGGGAATGTCTGCTGCCAGACCCAAGATACGGGTCGAGTAGAGTTTGATCAGATCGCTGTCCGTGCTCATGCCGTTGCCTTTGTGCCGTGCCCCTCATAGATAGGCGTCTCTGTGCGAAGTGCCAAAGGAAAATGGTCATGACATTTGATCCCGCGACGTTGAAGTATGATGCGAACGGTTTGATCCCCTGCATTGCGCAACAAGAGGGCACAGGCGAAGTTTTGATGATGGCATGGATGAACGTCGATGCGGTCAAGAAGACGCTTGAGACGGGGCGCGTGACCTATTGGTCGCGTTCCCGTCAGTCGTTCTGGATCAAGGGCGAGACGTCCGGCCACACGCAGGATTTGGTGGACCTGCGAGTTGATTGCGACCGCGATTGTCTGCTGGCGGTCGTGCGCCAAACGGGGGCAGCCTGTCATACGAACCGGCGCGTTTGTTTCTACACCTCCGTCATCTCCGGTGAGGAAGTCGAGATGATGAAACCCTTGGAGGGGTAAAAAATTCCGGAATTTTGTTGCCTGCCGCGCGGGAGTTTTCGGGTCAGCAGAAGCGGGTTACAGCCCAACCATGTCCCTGATGTCCGCTGGTGACGCGCCATCTTCGCGGTATTTGGCAATCGCGCGGGCATCGTCCCGTTTGGCCAGACGTTTGCCATTTTCATCCCGGATCAGCCGGTGGTGGTGGTAGACGGGCGTCGGCAGGCCCAGAAGCCGTTGCAGGATGACGTGGATTTTGGTGGCCTCGAACAGGTCCTGACCTCGGACGACGTGGGTGACCCCCTGCGCCGCGTCGTCAAGTACGACGGACAGGTGGTAAGATGTGCCCATGTCCTTTCGGGACAGGACGATATCACCGATCTGGTCGATGGCTTCGTCCGAGGTGAATTCGATGGTCCCTGTTTCTCCGGCGGGGCCTGCGCCCTCTTCCTTGAAATAGAAGAAGCTGCCTTCTTTGACCCGGTAATCGCCTAGCCAGCGCGCAACCGCATGCATTGAGAGACGTACAGCAGCATCGTCCGGCATAAGATTCAGCCCGGCCATGTATCCATTGGCGCGACAGGTGCCGGGGTAAACAGGTCCGTCTGGTCCCGCCAGCACCAAGACACCTTCTTGCGGTGCTGCGACTGCGGCCAATACATCGCGGCGGGTACAGGTGCAGGCGAAGGCATAGTCGTTGGTCCAAAGCCACTGCAGCTTGTCGCGGTAGACCGACTGTCGATCCGATTGCCGCATGACGGGCGTCTCCCACGTGAGGCCAAGCCACGCCAGATCATCATAGATCTGCTCTTCCCATTCCGGTTTGGATCTTTGGCGGTCGATGTCTTCGATCCGCAGCAGGAATCGGCCGCCAACCTCCTTTGCCATGTCGTGGGCGAGGATTGCAGAATAGGCGTGGCCAAGGTGTAGCGGCCCCGTGGGGGAAGGTGCAAAACGGGTGATCATTGCCTGCGCAGGACAATCACGTCGGAACCGGTGACTTGCGAACTCAGGTGCGGTCCATGTTCGCGGAACAGGACAGTGGCGGTCCCGCTTGTCACGATCGCGTCCAGTGCAGCGATGTAATCTGGGTTGCCTAGGGTCGGATCGTTGTAGCTGAAGGCCAGCAGCCCACCTTGGGGCAGAACATCCATCAACGCCGCCAGCATCTCGGGTGGCGCAGCACCCAAGGACACAACACCGATTGCAACGATGATGTCGTACTGTTTACGTTCCACGCCGACCTCGCCAGGGGTTCCGAGCTTCAGGGACCGGTAAACCGTCTTGGCACGGGCGTGCTGCAACATATTCTCAGAGATATCGGTGCCGTCGATCATACCAAAACCCGCATGAGACAGGGCAATGCCACCAAGGCCAGTGCCGCATCCGAAATCGAGGATGGGCGCGGACGTGTCTGCGCCGACGGACAAAAGGGCCTGCGCGATCCGGTCCGGTGTCGCGTAGTTCAGCGCGCCGACATCAGCCTCGTAGGTGTCCGCCCAATCGGCATAGATTTTCTGTGTGTCGTCCACGGAACGCGGGGTCCACAGGTCGGGCTTTTTCGTCTGGTCTGCCATGAGGCCAGCCTATGCCCGCCGGTCAGGCTGCGTCCAGTGCGGACTGCGCCAGCCAGCCGGTCCAATCGGCTTTCGCGCGGTCCGTATAGGCCTTGTAGCGGTCTTTGCGTCCGCGGCGGCCGCCCTTTAGTCCTTCGACCGGTGGAAACAGGCCGAAGTTCACGTTCATGGGCTGGAAGGTCTTGGCTTCGGCCCCGCCGGTGATGTGGGTGACCAGCGCGCCGGTGGCGGTGGTATGTGGAAC
>JAHDFG010000273.1 GCA_020628265.1 Pseudooctadecabacter sp.
ACGAACAGGCGACGCTGCAGCAGCTTAAGGACTTCCGCCAGTGGGGTGCACGCACGGCGGGTCACCCTGAATACGGCCACCTTGAAGGCGTTGAGACGACCACAGGCCCGCTGGGTCAGGGGATTGCCAATTCCGTGGGCTTCGCGCTGGCCGAAGAAATCCTGCGGGCCCGCCACGGCAAGAACATCATCAACCACCACACCTATGTGATCGCAGGCGACGGCTGTCTGATGGAAGGCGTCAGCCAGGAAGCCATCGGCCTCGCCGGTATGCAAAAGCTGGGCCATCTGGTTGTCTTCTTTGACAACAACAACATCACTATCGACGGCACAGTCGATATGGCAGATGTGACCGACCAAAGCGCGCGTTTCGTGGCCTCCGGCTGGCACGTTCAGGAAATTGACGGCCATGACCCCGACGCCATTGATGCGGCCATCACCGCCGCCAAGGCAGACCCGCGTCCCTCCATGATCTCGTGCAAGACCCACATCGCGCTGGGTCACGCCGCACAGGACACCTCCAAGGGTCACGGCGCGCTGACGGATGCGGAACAGCTTCAGGCGGCCAAAGAAGCCTACGGTTGGAACTACGGCCCGTTCGAGGTCCCCGCCGACGTGAAAGCCCAGTGGGAAGCCATGGGCGAGCGTGGTGCAGCCGCCCGCGCCGAATGGGAGGCCCGTTTCGCCAAGTTGAGCAAGGCCAAGCAGGACGACTTCAACCGCGCCTTCGCAATGGACGCACCCAAGAAGCTGTCCGCCACGATCAAGGCTTTCAAAAAGCAGGCGTCTGAAGCAGGTGCCAAGGTTGCCACGCGTTCCAGCTCCGAAAAAGTGCTGGAAGTGATCAACCCGATCATGCCCGAAACCGTGGGCGGCTCGGCCGACCTGACCGGTTCCAACAACACCAAGACCGCCGATCTGGGCGTGCATACGCCTGACAACCGCACCGGCCGTTACCTGCACTACGGCATCCGTGAACACGGTATGGCCGCTGCGATGAATGGTATGGTTCTGCATGGCGGCATCCGCCCCTATGGCGGCACGTTCATGTGCTTCACCGACTACGCCCGCGGCGCAATGCGCCTGTCGTCGCTGATGCAGGTGCCCACGGTCTATGTAATGACCCACGACAGCATCGGCCTTGGCGAAGATGGCCCGACCCACCAGCCGGTGGAACATCTGGCCATGCTGCGCGCGACACCCAACACCAACGTTTTCCGCCCCGCAGACACTGTTGAGGTGGCCGAGGCTTGGGAAATGGCGCTCACCGCCAAGGACACACCTTCCGTGCTGGCCCTCAGCCGTCAGGGCCTCCCGCTGGTGCGGTCCGAGCACAAGACCAAGAACCTGACCGCCCAAGGCGCCTATGTTCTGGCTGATGCCGAAGCGGGCAAGCGTCAGGCGATCCTGATGGCGTCAGGGTCCGAAGTGTCCGTCGCCATGGACGCCCGCGCGATCCTTGAGGCCGAAGGCATCGGTACCCGCGTGGTCTCCATGCCCTGCTGGGAACTGTTCGAAGCGCAGGACGAAAAGTATCGCAAGCGCGTGCTGCCTGGCGGCCCCGTACGCGTCGCTATCGAAGCCGGCGTGCGTCAGGGCTGGGACAAGTGGCTGCTGGGCGAACGTGGCCGCGAAGCCAAAGCAGACTTCGTGGGCATGGACAGCTTCGGTGCCTCCGCCCCTGCTGGCACCCTGTTCGAAAAGTTCGGCATCACAGCCGAGGCGACCGCGCAAAAGGTCCGTGACCTCTTGGGCTAAGCCAACATCGCCCCATCAAAAGCAACGCGCGCCCCTGAACCGGCGCGCGTTTTTCGTTGATGGGCTGACAGTGATTGATGCTGCGCTGCACTCTGTTACGGTCCGTTAACTTTCGGGGGACGACATGAAAACTCTTGCTGCCATTCTCTCAGCCTCGGCACTGGCCCTGACCGCTTGTGCGCCGATGGTCGGTCAGAACTCGAACCAACGGTTGCCGAACGGCCTCGCCCCAGGACAGCCGGGGTTCAGCGTGGCCCCTGCAAACGCGCCATCAGGTCCGGTGGTTCATGATTTCGCGCTTCGCGTCCTCAATGACATCCAAAGCGCGTCCATCCTCGAACGACGGGAATATTGCGGCTACATCCTTGTCGATGCCTCTGGTCAGCTCTTTGCCACGCCGCCCGTGGCCGGCCAGCAAACAACCTGCAACATACTTGAACCCCAGATCGGACAGGGCGTGATCGCCAGCTACCACAGCCACGGCGCCTACAACCCGTCCCTTTCAGGCGAAATCCCGTCCAGCGTCGATCTTGTCGCGGATTTCAATTACGGCATTGACGGATACATCAGCACCCCTTCGGGCCGGGCCTGGCACGTAGACTTCCAAACGCGAAGCGCGCGGATGTTGTGCGGCTCGGGCTGCCTGATCTCGGACCCTGCGTTTCGCGGCGATGCCTTTGCCGTCCAGACGTCTTATACAGAGGCCGAAATCAGACGCCTCGCGCCTTTCGGCTTCTGACGCACCCGTCCCTAGTGCGCGGCCTTGCCGCCGCCGAACAGGGGTTTGAAGATCTTCGTGACCACAGGAATGATCGCCAGACCGACGATCAGGCCGAAAATCCCGTCAAGACCGGCAGTCACAGCCCAAGCCACCAGCCCCGTAAACGCAGCAGCCGCCGCCTTGATCGGATCATAGGGCCAGTCGATGCCAAGGTGATGCAGCTCGTTCACAAGGATCGACCCACCGACCCAGAGCATCGCCAGCGTGCCCACGAAAGACAGCACCATCAGGAAATACGGCATACCTTTAACCAGCCCACGCCCCAACGTCCGCCCAACTGGCGTTGGGGCATTCTTAGCCAGCCAAAGCCCGGTATCGTCCGCCTTCACAATCAGGGCGACCGATCCGTAGACCACAGCTGTGACCACGACCGCAATCAAGGCCAGCACGGCGCCCTGCATAACGATGCCCGCGTCAGGAAAGT
>JAHDFG010000274.1 GCA_020628265.1 Pseudooctadecabacter sp.
ACGATCCAGTTCTTGGACAGGCGCAGCACACCGGCAATGACACCCAAGACGGTCGCAAGGATGCAGCCCAAGAAGGCCACCAGAATTGTGTTCAGGATACCGACGACCGCAGCACGGCCGTGCGTGGATTGGGACGTGTATTCAACAAGTCGCTGGTTGATGTCGTACCCTGCAGGCTGACTTAGGAAGCCGAAGTCAAAGTCTTTGCCAAGGGCCGAGAGGTTCTGGATCGTGTTGTTCACAAGCCAGTAAAGACCCAACACCACAAGGATCATCGCAATCACTTGGATGGTGATCGACCTGTAGCGTGTGTCGTAAATAAGTTGACTGAGCCGAAAGCCAGCTTTCGGTGGATCGGTGAGCGTTGTCATCCGCAAACTCCCTGTCCCTGTCGGGGGTGTAGAAGATCATTCAATTGCGCCGGTTTATCCGGCTGCACGTCTTCAGATTATTTTGGCTGGTCGTATTGGTGAAAGGGCGCAGTCTTGTGACCGCGCCCTTTACTAAGGTTGTGTTTACCGGAACGGCGGGGAGTAGATCAGGCCGCCATCGGTCCACTGAGCGTTCAGGCCACGGGCCAGACCGATCGGAGTGTTTTCGCCGATGTTCTTTTCGAACAGCTCGCCGTAGTTGCCGCCAGCCATGATGGCAGACTTGGCCCAGTCAGCGTCGAGGCCGAGCATCGCGCCCAGCTCACCTTCGGAACCCAGCAGACGGTTGATCTCGGGGTTGTTGGTGCCTGCGGACAGCTCTTCAGCGTTCACGGAGGTCACGCCGAGTTCTTCAGCCGTGATGAGTGCGTTCAGCGTCCAGCGGACCACGTCACCCCATTCGTTGTCGCCGTGGCGAACGAGCGGGCCGAGAGGCTCTTTGGAGACGATTTCAGGCAGCAGGACGTGATCGCCAGGTGCTTCGAACGTTGCACGGGTCGCGGCCAGGCCGGATGCGTCCGTGGTGTAAACGTCACATGCGCCAGCAAGGTACTGCTGCTGTGCTTCAGCGTTGGTTTCGATCGGAACCGGCTCGTAGCTGATGTTGTTGGAGCGGAAGTAGTCCGCCAAGTTCAGCTCGGTCGTGGTGCCGGTCTGGATGCAGACGGTTGCGCCGTCCAGATCCTTAGCGGAGGACACGCCCAGTTCACGAGGAACCATGAAGCCCTGACCGTCGTAGTAGTTCACGCCAACGAATTCGAACTTCAGGTCGACATCGCGGGAGAACGTCCACGTGGTGTTACGAGCCAGCATGTCGACTTCGCCGGATGCCAGTGCGGTGAAACGGGTCTGACCAGTGGTCGGAACGAATTCCACAGCCATCGGGTCGCCCAGAACGGCGGCAGCAACTGCGCGGCAAACGCCAACGTCGAAACCGTCCCAAACGCCGTTTGCGTCGGGTGCTGCGAAACCGGTCAGGCCGGTCGTCACGCCGCAGTTCAGCGAGCCGCGTGCCTTGACGTCGTCAAGCGTGCCAGCAGCAGCTGCACCGGCAGCAAGACCAGCAACGGTCAGCGCACCGAGGAGTACTGATTTTTTCATAGGATACCTCTTCCTGAGTGTCCCTGCGTGAGTGTGCAGGGTTTATTGTTCCGCCCGTTCTGGGCAGTGGTGATATGGCGCGGTTACCCCGCGCAACGTCGCAAGAGTGTGGGGAATCATCCACAGAGGTCAAGAGGCTGTGCCTGCGAATTAGGCAGAAATCTCGGGTTTTTTGCCGGTTTCTGCATCATGCTGCAGCGGATTTACCCGTCACGCCCATCCACAAGGCGATGGTGAAATTCAGCGGCGTGAAAGAAGGCCAACCGTTTGATTTCGGCGGCCTGCTCCGCTTCTTCGTCCTTGCCCCATTGCTCACTTTGCCAGTCTTCATCAACACGTGAGAGGGCCCATGCCTCATCCGGTCGAAGTTGCCCCCGTGTTACCGCTAGCGCCAAGACCAATGAGCCCGACAAGGCAATCAGATCATGCATGGCCGTCAGGGCAAATGGCGTTGCCTGATAAAGGGGAGCAGACAATGCTGTGACCGCTGCGGCGTCCTGCGTCACTGGCATAATACCTGCCGTGGGGATCAGGCGGCCACCGTATGTCTGATGCGCCCAATCAAGGATCGGGTCCCAGCGTTCCGCCTGTCTTGCGGCCAGTCCCTCGGGGCTGTCGGCGCGGTAACACAAAAGGTCACTTTCGCCATACGCTGCAAGCATGTCCGCCACCTCTTGAAACTGCACAGACACTTTGTCGATGGCCGCATTGGCAGAGCGTGTGTAGGGCATCAATGACGGGTCGATCTTTTCATCAACCTGCTGCCATTCGGCGGCAATCGCCTCGGCAATAGAACGCGTTGGAACCCGCAGCGTTGCCTTGGCAGGCGTCTTGACGGATCGTCCATCCAGAAGCACGGCATAGTTGCCGTCGGTTTCCTCAACGCTGGCCTCTTTCCAGAACCGTTTTGCGGCCCATTCGCTCATATCAGTCCCTCAAACGGATCGTCCGGTGCGTGGCTTTCGGCCCAGCCGAAAAAGTCCCACGAATGCTTCATATGCGGCGGCAGCGACGCCTTGATGTAGAGTTCTTTGCCCGTGTGCGGATGTTCGATCCGCAAGGACCGCGCGTGCAGATGGAGCTTGCGGCCGATCTCCTCGCCCATGCCAGCACCCCAGCCATCGCCAAGGTTTTCCTGCTGCGAGCCGCCGTATTTGCCATCGCCCACAATCGGGTGGCCAATCTCGCCCATGTGGGCGCGCAGTTGGTGGGTGCGGCCCGTGATCGGGGTCAGCGCAAGCCACGCACAGCGATCTGCTAGCGAAGTCAACACGGTGTAATCCGTGTGTGCCCGCTTGGCGCCGGGGGTGCTGTCGACGTCACGGGGATGCACCGCCCGCATTTTCTCATTCTCGCCCTTGCGGCCGTGGCCCGGCATTTTGACCAGACCGTATTTGACTGACCCCAGCTTCGGGAT
>JAHDFG010000011.1 GCA_020628265.1 Pseudooctadecabacter sp.
GCAACGCCCAAGGCCGCCTGAACCAAAGATTGGCCGCGGCGGCAGATTTGGTCGTACTTGTCACGGCCGGATTGCCACAAGTCCTCAAGGGGCAGCTATGACGGTCATCTACTGGGTCCGGCACGGGCCGACCCATGAAAAGACATTTGTCGGCCACAGGGACGTTCTGGCCGATCTGTCCGACACAGCACAGATTGCACGGTTGGACGCGGCGCTGCCACCGGATGCCTTGGTCGTCTCCTCTGATCTGGCACGGTCGGTGGATACGGCGACGGCCCTTCAGGGCAACCGTCTTCGCTTGCCGCACAGAAAAGGGCTGCGGGAATTTGATTTCGGCGACTGGGACGGGATGCATTTCAAGGATGTGGCAGACGGCTGGCCGGAGCTGAGCCGCGCCTATTGGGAAACACCCGGCGACGTGGCCCCACCCAACGGCGAAAGCTGGAACGCCGCGACGGCCCGTGTCACTGCTGACGTTCAAGCCCTGATCGCTGAGCATCCCAAAATGCCGATCATTGCTGTCGCCCACTTCGGCGCCATCCTGTGTCAGGTGCAACAGGCGGCGGGGATCACGCCCTATCAGGCATTGTCCCACCGGATCGATAATTATTCGGTGACAGAAATTCAGGTTGCGCCCGCATGGGGCGTCGCTCGGATCAATCACCTTCCGTGACGCTCCGCGCAACAATTCAAAATTTGTTTCTTCGAGGCCGTGCAGAATAGGGTCTGTCCATGACCTATCACCTTTATATCGGCAACCGCCTCTACTTTAGCTGGTCCATCGCGGCCTATTTGATGTTTGAACGCTTCGGCCTGTCCCGCGACGTCGAGACCACCGTTCTGCGACCCGAGAATGAAAGCGATGTCCGCAGGCTGCTCGGGGCGCATGATCTTGACCCCGCACGAACCCTACCCACGGCTGTGACGCCCGACGGGGCCATCCTGAACGACAGCATGGCCATTGCCGAGGAACTGGCCACGCGCCATCCTGACGTCGCCTTTTGGCCTGCGGACCCCTTGGCACGGGGGACCGCAAGGGCCTTGGCCAATGAGATGCATTCAAGTTTCGGCGGCTTGCGAGGTGACTGGCCCGTCAACCTGCGTGAATCTTATGTGACCCAAACCCCGCCGCCCCATATCGAGGCCGAATTGGACCGGCTTGAGGCCCTCTGGACCCATGCGCGGACTGTCACAGGCGCGACGGGACCATGGTTGTGTGGGGATTATTCGCTGGTCGATGCGATCTTTGCGCCAATGGCCGTGCGGCTGGCGGGATACGGGTTTCACACCCGCCCAACAACGAAAGCCTACGTCGAAGCGCATCTGGCCGATCCAGCTCTCCGCCGGTGGCGGGCAATGGGATTGGTGAACGAACCCGACATGCCCCATCTGCACTTGGACGCCGAGCAGACCCCGTGGCGTGGGCCAGCCCCGCGCGCCGCAGTCGCCGTGGACGCCGGACCTGCCGAGAACGACAGGTGCCCCTACTCTGGCGACCCGGTCACGCATTTCATGGAGATGGATGGCCGTATCTTCGGGTTCTGCAATGCCTTCTGCCGCGACAAAACCGTGAACGACGCCGAAGCCTGGCCCGCCTTCATGGCAATTGTGTAGCTTCAGGCGACATTAACCTTTCCTAAACGCTTCCGCTTCAAACCGTTAACCACGAATTTGACGGGGTTTGGAATGGTTGCACGGGCCTATACGGTGGCCTTCGAAGGGGTTGAGGCCCGCATGGTCGAGGTGCAATGCGCCACCTCTCCGGGCTTGCCCGCCTTTTCCATTGTCGGCCTGCCGGACAAAGCCGTGTCCGAGGCGCGCGACCGCGTTCGTGCAGCCCTTGGTGCGCTGTCCATTGCCCTGCCCAGCAAGAAGATCACCGTTAACCTGTCGCCCGCCGACCTCCCCAAGGAAGGTTCGCACTTCGATTTGCCAATTGCTTTAGCGCTGCTTGCGGCACTGGACGTGATCCCGCACGACACAGTGGCAGAGACTGTGGCCTTGGGGGAATTGTCGCTGGATGGCACGCTGGTGCCCGTTCTGGGCGCCCTGCCCGCTGCCATGGCCGCCGCCGCCGAGAACCGTGCATTGGTCTGCCCCCAGTCTTGCGGACCCGAGGCTGCCTGGGTCGATGCGGCTGCGGTTTACGCGCCCCGCTCCCTCGCAGAGGCGCTGCGCCATTTTACAGGTCAGGCCCCACTGCCCGTCGCGACAGCCGGAGAGGTTACAGGGTCATCCGGCACCCGCGACTTCGCGGATGTCAAAGGGCAGGAAAAGGCAAAACGTGCATTGGAGATCGCCGCGACCGGACGGCACCACGTTCTGATGGTCGGCACACCAGGGTCCGGCAAGTCCATGCTGGCCGCCCGCCTGCCAAGCATCCTGCCTCCTTTGACACCTGCCGAAGCGCTTGAGACGTCGATGATCCATTCGCTGGCAGGCCTGCTGTCCGAGGGCGGCATCAACCGCGCGCGCCCCTTTCGCGAACCCCACCACACAGCGTCGATGGCGGCCATCGTGGGGGGCGGCCGCGGGGCAAAACCGGGGGAAATTTCGCTGGCCCACAACGGCGTGTTGTTCATGGACGAGTTTCCTGAATATCCGCGCACGGTTCTGGAAACCCTGCGCCAACCCATCGAAACCGAAGAGGTCGTCGTGGCCCGCGCCAATGCCCATGTGCGCTACCCCTGCCGGTTCATGTTGGTGGCCGCTGCCAACCCCTGCAAATGCGGATATCTGAGTGACCCCAACCGCGCCTGTGCCCGCGTGCCCGTTTGTGGCGAAGAATATATGCAGCGCATCTCCGGCCCCTTGATGGACCGGTTCGACTTACGGATCGAAGTCCCCCCCGTGGCCTTGTCCGATCTGGATTTGCCGCAATCTGGCGAAACCTCGGCCGAGATTGCGGCCCGTGTGGCCAAGGGCCGCGCAGTGCAAGCGGCACGGTTTGAAGGAACGGACATGCGGGTCAATGCCGATCTGGAAGGTGGTGCCTTGGAGGAGGTCGCGACACCGGATGCGGAGGGCAAGGACATGCTGTTGCGCGTGGCCGACCGCTTCGGGCTCAGCGCGCGGGGGTATCACCGCGTGTTGCGCGTGGCACGAACGATTGCCGATCTGGACGGGTCAGGTGATGTCCGCAAACCCCATGTGGCCGAAGCCGTGGGCTACCGGCTGGCGCTCTCGAACGAGGTTTGAAGGAAACTGGCTGCTTGGCGCATCGCTTGTTTGGCCTCGTCCAGCCGACCATCGAACATCTGCCACACATGGGGCACGTGGGGCCAGAGTTCGAGGGTTGCACCGGTTTTTGCGGCGATCCGTTCGGCATCGCTGCGCAGGACTTCATCCTCACCCACCTGAATCAACACCGGCGGGGGATTTGGGAAATCAGCAAAGAGCGGGCTGGCGCGCGGATCGGCGGGATCAGCACCATCAAGATACATCTCGACCACCTCTTGCATGCGGGAGACGGGCAGGAGGGGATCAGCGTCAACATTTGTCCGCAGGCTCTCGCCAGACAACGTCAGGTCCGTCCACGGGGAAAAGGCAAGGGCTGCGGCAGGGCGCTGCCCGTCCGCCAGTACCTCTGCCAAGAGGGCGAAGACCAGCGCGCCGCCGGCGCTGTCACCGGCAAGGGCGATCTGGTCGGCGTCCCAGCCTTTTTTCCGCAAAGCATCCCATGCGGCCCGACACGCCGCGGGTGCAGCGGGAAAGGGTCTGTCCTGCAACAGCGGGTAGTCGGGCAAAGCCACCGCGCAGCCGGTTCGTTTGGCCAAACGGGCGGCCATAGCGCGATAGCTGCGCCGTGATCCGGCGACAAAGGCGCCGCCGTGCAGATAGAGGATGATCCGTTCGGGGTGGGCAGGCCCGCAGGACACCAGATCCCAATGGGTATCAGTGACCGCATCTGTGCCGCGCGGCGTGCTGAACAACAGTGGCGCAGATCGCTCAAAATTTCGAAAGGCTTTCTCAGGCGTGGCGGTGCGCCGCAACTTCGGCTTCACGAGCCACCGCATCCCGAAGGTCAGAATGCGCAGGCGGCGCGAGGGGGTCACGGGCGCTTAGCCTCAATCGCCTCCCAGATTTTTTCAGCGATGTTGACGCCGTCAAACCGTTCGAGTTCCTGAATGCCGGTGGGAGAGGTCACATTGATTTCGGTCAGGTAGTTGCCGATGACGTCGATGCCGACGAAAATCTGGCCCTTTTCTCGCAACAGCGGGCCGATGCGGGCGCAGATTTCCAGATCGCGGTCGCTGAGGCCGATTTTCTCGGGCCGCCCACCGACGTGCATGTTCGACCGTGTTTCACCCTTGGCAGGGACGCGGTTGATGGCACCGACAGGTTCCCCGTCAACAAGGATTACACGTTTATCGCCTGCACTGACATCGGGCAGAAATTTTTGCATGATCAGAGGCTCGCGGTTGATGCCGGAAAACAGCTCATGCAGGGAGGCGAGATTGCGGTCCTCTGGCGTCAGGCGGAACACCCCCGCGCCGCCGTTGCCGTAAAGCGGCTTGAGGATCACGTCGCCGTGGCGGGCGCGGAAGGCCTTGAGCGTTTCAAGATCGCGCGCGATTGCCGTGGGCGGGGTCAGGTCGGGAAAGTCGAGGACCAGCAGTTTCTCGGGGTAGTTGCGCACCCAGAAGGGGTCGTTCACGACGAGCGTGTTGGGGTGGATGCGGTCCAGCAAATGGGTGGTCGTGATGTAGGACATATCGAACGGCGGGTCCTGACGGAGCCATATGACATCAACCTCTGACAAGTCCTGCTCCCGCATTTCACCGACGGTGAAGTGGTTGCCAACCTCACGGCGGACCGTCAGGTCCTGACCGCGCGCAATGATCCGACCTTCCTGATAGCTGATCTGATCGGGGGTATAGTAAAACAGACGATGGCCCCGGGCCTGCGCCTCTTCGGCGAGGCGGAACGAGCTGTCGGCGTTGATATCAATCGCGCCGATCGGGTCCATTTGGAAGGCAACAGTGAGGGTCTTGGGTGCGGTCATGGGACAGTCCATAGATGATCTTTGATCCTACATGGACTGCTGCCCGCCCAACCGCAATGGCAGGGGTGCCAGATCAGGCCGCTATGCTGGCGTTTTCTATCACATCCACGCGACCCATCTCATCAACAAGGGCCACATCAAACCGCACGTCTGTAAGTTGCCCGTTGGGCAACCCCGCTACGAATTCCGATCCAGTGTCAAAGATGCGGTTCATTTGCTGCGCGGTCACGCGGGTTGCGGCGCGGGCATGGGACCGGCTTTTCTTGACCTCAACAAAGATCACCCCGTCACCATCCTGAGCGATGATGTCGATTTCGCCCCGCGATCCACGCCAGCGACGCGCAAGTGCGGGATGCCCGCGCTGTTCGTATCTCCGCGCGACGAGGTCTTCGGCCGATTGCCCTGCCAGATAGGATGTCCGCCCCCGAAGGCTGCGAGCGTTATTGGGGCAAGTCGTCGTATTCATCCTGCGTCATCCTTCATGTCCAACGCCATCTGATACACGGTTCTGCGGGGCAAACCTGTTGCCCCTGCGACGGCAGTAGCGGCGTCCTTGATGCGCATTGTTTGCATGGCTTGTGTTAAAGCGGCCTTAACGTCGACCTCGTCAGGCTCATTCTGCTGGGCGCGGTCTACCAGAACCACCACTTCGCCCTTCAACGGGTTGTCCGACACCTGATCTGCGAGGTCCTGTGCGGTCCCTGACAGGACTTCCTCGAATTTCTTGGTGAGTTCCCGACAGATCACCACGCGGCGTTCCGGCCCTGCGACCGCGATCAGGTCGGCCAAGAAACCGACCAGTCGTTTGGGCGATTCGTAGAGCACAACGGTCGCATCAATCCGCGCGAGCCCCTCAAGCGCTGTCCGGCGCGCGGCCGACGTGTTGGGCAGAAAGCCTGCAAAGTGAAAGGCATCGCTGGGCAAACCCGAAACGGTCAGCGCGGCCAGAACGGCGGATGCGCCAGGCGCCGCCGTCACCATCAGACCGGCGGCCCGAGCATCTGCCGCCAGTTTGTAGCCCGGGTCCGCCACGAGAGGGGTTCCGGCCTCGGAGACATAGGCGACGGAGTGCCCCTCGGCGATGGCTGCCATCAGTCGGGCGCGGGCAGCAGCGTTGGAGTGATCGTGATAGGCCACCACGGGGCGCGTTCCCAACGTGACACCGTGAATATCCATCAATTTGCGGGCGGTGCGCGTGTCCTCGGCGGCGATCACATCGGCGCTGGCCAGTATGTCCAGTGTCCGCAAGGTGACATCGCGGGCGTTGCCGATGGGCACCGCACACAGGTAAAGACCCGCCGACAGGGGAATTTCGCGATGATTCATACCTAGACCCTCCTGTCCCGCACACTATGATATGCGGCTAAGATGCAGCGGGGACCGGCCTGCCGCCAAGAGGGAGTGAAATAGTCCATGTTCGTTCAAATGCCCAGCCTTGATGCCCCTAGGTGGCCTGCCATAACAGCCCGAATGATGCGCCGCGTGGCGGCCCGCATCTTTGCGTTGACCGCTGTAGCCTTCCTCGCGGCTTGTGACATCACGATCCCCGGTGCCGGCGGAAACAGCGGACAGGAGATCGATCCGGGTGCGCCGGTGCGCGTGGCACTTCTGGTGCCCGGCGGAACAGGTGCGGCAGAAGCCAGCGCGATTGCCGCCAGCCTTGAGAATGCGGCCCGCATGGCGATGAGCGATCTGAATGGTGTGACCATCGACCTGCGTGTCTACAACACGGCACGTGACGCCGCTCAGGCCAGCCAGATGGCTGCAGCTGCTGTGGCGGACGGGGCGCAGATCATCCTCGGGCCGCTTGATGCAGCCAGCGCCAACGCGGTGGGCGTCACTGTGGCCCCTGCAAATGTCAACGTTCTGGCCTTCTCCAACAACCCTGCCATTGCCGGAGGCAACGTCTTTGTTCTGGGCAACACCTTTGGCAATGTCTCTGACCGGATTGCGGAATACGCAGGCCGTCAGGGCATCGAGCGGTTCCTGATCGCACATCAGGACGATCTGGCTGGCGCCGTGGGGCGCGATGCGATTGCGACCTCGGTGCGGTCCAACGGCGGCACCGTGGTGGGAATCGAATCCTATCCGTTCAGCCAGCAAGGTATCTTTGATCGCGCCCCTGCCATCGCGGCTGCGGCCAATGGCGCCGGCGCACAGGGCATCTTCGTCACTGACAACGTCGCCGGCGGCCTTCCGATCCTTGCTACATCTTTGAACGATCAGGGCGTGAACCCGCAGACCTCGCCTTTGTTGGGCATCACCCGCTGGGATGCAGCCCCGCAGGCGGCCGCCCTTCCCGGCATGCAGAACGGCATCTTCGCCATGGCCGACGCGGGCCGCGAGGCCGCTTTCCGCAACCGCTACGAGACGACGTACGGGCAAGCTCCGCACCCGTTGGCCTCCATCGCTTATGACGGCATCGCCGCCATCGGTGCATTGGCCGCAACCGGCGACCGAGGCGCGTTGACCGTGGGTTCGCTGACGCGTGCGTCCGGCTTCGCGGGTGCTACCGGCATTTTCCGCCTGCGTCCTGACGGGTCCAACCAGCGCGCATTGGCCGTCGCACGGATCGTCAACAACCAGATCGCAATCGTAGAGCCTGCTCCGTTGTCGTTTGGTCGCGGTGGCTCTTGATCTGACACTCTCACCGGTCCCTGAGGACCTGATCTGCCCCGCGGACGAGATTCTCGACCGCGGGGCTTTGCGTGCGGCCTTGATCCAAGCTGTCGAAACCGCCGGACCTTCGGGCGCGGAAAAGCGCAAGGCAGTCATCCCTCTCCTGAAGGACGCGATGGAGCGTGGTCGCGCGCTGATCGCCGAGAATTTCCTTCTGAACCCTTTCGACTCCGGCCCTGTCACCCGCGCCTACGCGTGGCTCACGGATGCTATCGTCATCGAAGTCTTTCATCTGGCCTCCACCCAGTTGCATCCCGTTACCAATCCGACGGAGGCCGAGCGGTTGGCCTTGCTGGCGGTCGGAGGGTCGGGCCGTGGGGAAATGGCGCCCTATTCAGACGTCGACCTGCTGTTTCTGGCCCCCTACAAGCTGACCCCTTGGGCCGAGAGCCTGATCGAGGCGATGCTCTACATCCTGTGGGATCTCAAGCTGAAGGTCGGCCATGCCAGCCGCACGGTGAAGGAATGCATCCGGCTGGCCCGCGAGGACTACACGATCCGAACGGCATTGGTTGAGGAGCGCTATCTGACAGGTGATGCCGCGCTTGCAGCCGAGTTGACCACCCGTCTGCGCAAAGACCTCTTTGATTCCACTATCCCCGACTTCATCGAAGCCAAGCTGGAAGAACGGGCCGAACGCCACCGCAAGCAGGGCGGTCAGCGCTACATGGTCGAGCCGAATGTGAAAGAAGGCAAAGGCGGGCTGCGGGATTTGCAGTCGCTTTACTGGATCGGAAAATACGTCCACGGGGTCAAGGATGCCTCGGAATTGGTACGCCACAAGGTCTTCACCCAAGATGAATACGAGGAATTCAAGGACGCCCATGAATTCCTGTGGGCCGTGCGGTGCCACCTGCATCTGATCACGGGGCGCGCCGCCGACCAGTTGACGTTCGATCTGCAGGTAGAGGTCGCTGAACGGATGCAATACTCCGACAAGGGCGGGCGTCGTGCGGTCGAACATTTCATGCAGGATTACTTCCGCCACGCTACCGACGTGGGCGAGCTGACCCGCATCTTCTTGACGGTTCAGGAGGCCGCGCACCTCAAGGCGGAACCGGTGCTGCAGCGCCTGCTGAAACGTCGAAAGACGGCCAAGCCGCCCTATGCGATCAAGCAGAACCGCCTAACGGTGGAAAAGCCAAAGGTCTTCCTGAAAGACCCGCTGAACCTGCTGCGCATCTTCGAAGAGGCATTGCGCACGGGTACGCTGATCCATCCCGACGCCATGCGCCTGATCAAGGCCAATCTGCCCCTGATCGACGATGAGGTGCGAAACTCCAAAGAAGCCCAGCGCATCTTTCTCGATACGCTTTTGAAACACGGCAACCCCGAACGGGGCCTGCGCCGGATGAACGAATTGGGCGTGCTGGGTGCCTTCATCCCTGAGTTCGAACCTATCGTCGCGATGATGCAGTTCAACATGTACCACCATTACACGGTGGACGAACACACGATCCAGACGATCAGCCATCTGGCCCAGATCGAACGGGCGGAACTGGACGAGGAGCTTCCGGTTTCGTCGGAGATCATCAAGGGCGGGATCAACCGCAAGGTTCTCTACGTCGCACTGTTGCTGCACGACATTGGCAAAGGTCGGGACGAGGACCATTCAATCCTTGGCGCACGCATCGCGCGCACGGTCGCCCCACGGCTGGGACTGTCCAAAAAGGAATGCAAGGATGTGGAATGGCTGGTCCGCTATCATCTGGTCATGTCCGACACCGCACAGAAGAGGGACATCGCAGACCCCCGCACGGTCCGTGGCTTTGCCAATGCTGTAAAGACTGTTGACCGGCTGAACCTGCTGTGTGTGCTGACCGTCTGCGACATTCGCGGCGTTGGACCGGGCACGTGGAACAACTGGAAGGCCGTCCTGATCCGCGCCCTCTACCGGCAGACCAAGTTCGCGCTTGAGAACGGGATGGAGGCGCTCAACCGCACCGAACGCGGTACCGAGGCCCGCAAGAACCTGCGCGCGGCACTCGACGATTGGTCCGAAAAGGACCTGCGTACCGAGTTGGGGCGTCACTATCCGCCCTACTGGCAGGGCCTGCATGTGACCGCCCATGTGGATTTTGCCAATTTGCTCAACGGGATCGGCACGGACGAAGTGCGGATCGAATTGACACCCGACGAAGACCGCGACGCGACCCGCGTCTGTTTCGCCATGGCCGACCACCCCGGCATCTTCAGCCGCATGTGTGGCGCGCTGAGCCTTGTGGGGGCGAACGTCGTGGATGCGCGGACTTTTACGACCAAGGACGGCTTTGCCACAGCAGCCTTCTGGATTCAGGACGGCGAGGAAGGCCCCTACGAGGAATCCCGCCTGCCCCGCCTGCGTCAGGTCATTATGAAGACGCTCCAAGGGGATGTCGTCGCCCGTGACGCGTTGGCCCCCAAGGACAAGATGAAGAAGCGTGAGAAGGCCTTTAACGTGCCGACGCATATCACCTTCGACAACGACGGGTCCGACATCTACACGATCATCGAGGTCGACACCCGCGACCGGCCGGGCCTGCTGCACGATCTGACGCGCACTTTGGCGGATATGAACATCTACATCGCCAGCGCGGTGATCGCGACCTATGGCGAACAGGTGGTCGATACCTTCTACGTCAAAGACATGTTTGGCCTGAAATTCCATGCCACAGGCAAACAGAAAACCATCGAACGCAACCTGAGCGATGCGATTTCACGGGGCTCGGAACGGGCGCGGTCCTAAGCGTTGCGACGAGCGGCGGTTGGTCCTGCACATATTCTCCATAGAGTTTGCGCGGCAATCGGCTTAGAACGGTCAAAACCCACAAGGCCGAGCAGCCCATGAAACCAATTCGATTGATGTCCGGTTTTTTGACCGTCGGGGTCTGGACGTTGCTAAGCCGTATCCTGGGGTTTGCACGCGACATCATGATCGCAGGATATCTGGGAACGGGGCCTGTGGCGCAGGCCTTTCTGATCGCCTTTTCCCTGCCCAATATGTTCCGCCGCTTCTTTGCCGAAGGGGCGTTCAACATGGCCTTTGTGCCGATGTTCTCCAAAAAGCTTGAGGCGGATGACGACCCAAAGACCTTTGCGCAGGACGCGTTTGTGTTCATGGCGCTGGTGCTGACGGCGTTTTCGGCGATTTGCATTGTTGCCATGCCGTGGCTTGTGACAGCGATGGCATCAGGCTTCCGCGGCGACGAACGGTTCGATCTTGCGGTGGTCTATGGCCGCATCGCCTTTCCCTACATTCTGTTCATCTCGTTGGCGGCGCTGTTGTCAGGCGTGTTGAACGCGACGGGCCGCTTTGTGGCCGCTGCCGCAGCACCCGTGTTGCTGAACATCATCTTCGTCGGCGCTATGCTTTGGGCCGGTTTGGGGACACAAGCGACCGAGGGCCAGATCGGTGACGCGTTGGCATGGGCCGTTCCGGTCGCGGGTGTGGCGCAATTGGCCTTGGTCTGGGTGGCGGCGAAACGGGCGGGCTTTGGCCTGACACTGCGTTGGCCCCGCTGGACGCCGGATCTGAAACGGATGTTCATCATCGCAGGACCTGCCGCTTTGGCCGGCGGCGTAGTGCAGATCAACCTATTGGTGGGCCGTCAGGTGGCCAGCTATTTTGACGGGGCTGTTGCGTGGCTGAGCTACGCAGACCGTCTCTATCAACTGCCTTTGGGAGTGGTTGGGATCGCGATTGGCGTTGTTTTGCTGCCCGATCTGGCACGCAAGTTGCAATCTGGGGACGAGGCTGGCGGACGGGACGCCTTCAACCGCGCGTCCGAACTGGCGCTGGCCCTGACGATCCCCGCTGCCGTTGCCTTAATCGTCATCCCCCTACCGCTGGTCAGTGTGCTGTTTGAACGCGGTGCATTCGACACCGACGACACGGCGGCGACCGCGCTGGCCGTGACGGTCTACGGGTTGGGCCTGCCCGCGTTTGTTCTGCAAAAGGCGCTCCAGCCTTTGTACTTCGCCCGCGAGGACACCCGCCGCCCCTTCGGCTATGCCGTGGTCGCAATGATCGTGAATGCGGTCGTGGCCATCGGCCTGTCGATCTACATCGGCTACATCGCAGCCGCCTTGGCGACGACTGTCGCGGGGTGGGCGATGGTCTGGCTCTTGTGGCGCGGCAGCCGCAACATGGGAGAGGCCGCCCGGTTCGATCAGCGGTTCAAGCACCGCATCGTCCGCATCGTCATGGCATCTGTCCTTATGGGCGGTTTGCTATGGCTTGCGGTGCTGCTGGTGGGACCGGCATTGGGATTGCCCGTTGTCCGCTATGGTGCATTGGCTTTGGTCGTGGCCGTGGGCATCGGGGGCTACTTCGGCCTTGGTCAGCTGCTGGGGGCCTTCCGTCTGTCTGAATTCAAGGCCGCCCTGCGCAGGGGCTGAACAAAATTCCGGAATTTTGATGCCTCCGGCGGAGGTATTTGTCCAATCGAAGATGGGCCTATTCGCCCTGCCATAAAAGTTCGATCCGCAGCCCGCCGGGTTCTGCGAACATCATGTGTTTGCGGGGCCCCTTGCCCATGGGTTCAGGCATGAACTCGATGACAATACCGTCTGTTGCGGACAGCGTTTCTGCAAGAGACGTCAACCTAGCCTCATCAGGGACAGTCAGCGCCAGATGGTGCAACCCGAGGCCTGTTTTGCGATCAAAGGCATCGGGGTTTGCGGTTTGGACCTGCCACAAGGTCAGCCGTACATGTCCGTCTGTGACAGTGGTTCGGGGATAACTGTCGTCCCGTGCGGTCATCTCCCAGCCCAGAACATCCACGAAAAAGGCTGTCGTCTGGTCCAGATTGCGAACGGTCAGGCCAAGATGGTTCATGCCGCTGGTCAGGGCCATTGGACTACCTCCGATTTCGAATGCGGTGAACGAAGGCCTGCCAGCCTCCGGGTGCCAGAAGGGGCGCTGCAAAGAGGCCGACTAGAAAGCCCGAGACTTCAGCGATCCATGTCGGCGTGGACCCGAACAGCATGGAATAGACCAGCATCAGCCCCAGAAGGATGCCGATCAGCTGGAACGCCTTGAGCTGGTTTTCTCCGATCCGTTCCAGCGTCAGCCACATCAGGTAGGTATAGGCGCCAATCAGCCCGTAGACACCCGGGTAGGCCCCCAGAAGCGGGGTGTTCTGCCATGACACGGCCCCGTAAATCGCGGCCCCCAGAATGCTGGACAGGAAGAACAGGATCAGGAAGGCGACGGGGCGGAAGACCTCACCCACGAACTTGCCCAGCGCCAGCAGCAGGACCGTCGCCCAAAGCGCATGGGTGAAGTTGACGTGGACAAAGGCGTAGGTGACGAAGCGTTTCCACAGGTCAAACGACCCGCGCCCGCGTTCGAAAATTTCGGTCATCACAGCGGGGGCAAAGGCGTAGTCCTGAAACGCCGCCGCGCGCCAGCCGACGCCAGCAGCCCCACCGACAAAGCCCTGCCCGGCGGACCACAGGGTCAGTTCGACCCCAACCACAATCGCCACCAGCAACAACGGGACAGGTGGAACGGAATTGAAGGGGCTTTCTTCTTGCATCGATGCGCGGTCCGATTGGTTGACGAGATGTTGGGCCATGGGTAAGCCAGCAGAACCGTTAAATCTAGGCTTTGGAGCCATCCATGACCGATAGCACGTTCACCCCCCGCGTCTTTTCCGGCATCAAACCGTCCGGCGGTTTGACCCTTGGCAACTATCTGGGCGCGATCAAACGCTGGGTGGACATGCAAAGCCCCGACATGGAGACGATCTACTGCGCTGTTGATCTGCACGCGATCACCGTTTGGCAGGACCCAAAGGGGTTGCGCGATGGCACCCGCGAAATTGCAGCCGGATTGCTGGCCGCAGGCATCGACCCCGAACACTCGATCCTGTTCAACCAGTCCCAAGTTCATGAGCACACAGAGCTTGCATGGATTTTCAACTGCGTGGCCCGCGTGGGCTGGATGAACCGCATGACGCAGTTCAAGGACAAGGCGGGCAAGAACGCCGAGAAGGCGTCGCTCGGTCTTTATGCATATCCGTCGCTGATGGCCGCAGACATCCTGATCTATCACGCGACCCACGTGCCCGTGGGTGAAGACCAAAAGCAGCACGTCGAGCTGACGCGCGACATTGCCAACAAGTTCAACAACGACTTTGGCGTGGATTTCTTCCCTGTCACCGAGCCCGTGATCGAAGGCCCCGGCACCCGCGTGATGAACCTGCGGGACGGGACCAAGAAGATGTCGAAGTCCGGTGTCAGCGACATGGAGCGGATCAACATGCTCGATGATGCGGACACGATCGCCAAGAAGTTCAAGAAAGCCAAAACCGATCCCGAGCCCCTGCCCGAAACGGTCGAGGGTCTGAAGGACCGTCCCGAGGCGAAGAACCTAGTCGATATCTATTCTGGTCTGAACAACATGACACCGGAAGAGGTGATCGCGGAATACGCGGGCGCGCAGTGGGGCCGGTTCAAGCCTGCGTTGGCTGATCTGGCGGTGGCCAAGCTGTCCCCGATCTCGGACGAGATGAAACGCCTGATGGATGATCCAGCAGAGATTGACCGCAAGCTGGCGCAGGGCGCTGATAAGGCGCGGGCGATTGCGGCCCCGATCCTTGAGAAAACCTACGACATCGTGGGGCTGTTGCGCGGCTAAACCCGCGCGGCAGCTGTCGTGATGCATCGGCGGCTGGCGTCGTGTCGCCAGCTAGGCCATACTTTGCACGTTCAACGTGCAGAGTGTTGTGACCGATGAAGACCGATGAAGCCGCCCCGTTTCGCCCTGTGACCGTCAACAACCTGACGGAAACCGCATCAACCTTCGCGATCTTGCGGGCGGCGATCCGCAACCCGATCGAAATCTGGTCGGACTACTTTTATCACGAGCACACCTACAGCACGACATTGCTGGGCCAACGGGTCCATACCACCACCGATCCTGACCTTATGAAAGCGGTGCTGCTGGATCACTTCGACATCTTCCCGAAGTCCGATCTGGAACAAGTCGTACTGGAACGGGCAACGGGGCATGGGTTGTTAACGGCGCAAGGGGCCGAATGGCGCAGGCAGCGCAAGGCGACCTCGCCCATCTTCAGGCATCGCAATCTGGTGGGATTGGCTCCTGTGATGATTGGCGCGGGCGCGGAGGCAGGTCAGCGGCTGGCGCGGGAACAGGGCGAGATTGATGTGCTGCCCCATCTGGCCAACGCCACGCTAAAGGTGATTGGCAGCACCTTGTTGTCCGGTGAAGAAGACAGTGTCGATTTTGATGCTATTTCGCGCAACGTCGATGTGCTGCTCGAGAACCTCGGGAAGGTGGACGTGTTCGACTTCTTCGCATCGACCCGCCGTATGCCGCGCCCTTGGGGGCGAGCGGGTCAGAATGCCATCAAGTGGATGCAGGACACGGCGGCAGAGGTCATTGCGGGGCGTCGGCTGTCCAGCAAGGAGGCGCAGGACTTGCTTGCATTGCTGATGACGGCGGTCGATCCGGACACGCAGCAAGGTCTGACCGACACCCAGATCCGTGACAACATCGTGACCTTCATTGGCGCAGGCCATGAGACCACATCGCTGGCGCTTGCGTGGTCCCTTTATCTGTTGTCGCATCACCCCGAATGGCAGGAACGCCTGCTTGCCGAACGGGCGCGCGTGTTGGACGGCGGGCCGCTCACTCCGGATGCCATTGCGGACCTGACAGAGCACGAATGGGTCGTGCAGGAGGCCATGCGGCTTTACCCCCCTGCCCCCAGCGTGGATCGTTCGGCCGCTGAGGATGTAACCATCGGTGACCTTGAGGTGAAGAAGGGCGACGTGGTGGTTCTGGCGATCTATCCGATGCAGCGGCATCACAAACTGTGGCATGCCCCTGAATACTTCGACCCAACGCGATTTGCGCCGGAACGGGCGGAAGGCCGGCACAGATTCCAATACATCCCGTTTTCGGCGGGCACGCGCGTTTGCATTGGCTGGAAGTTCGCCATGATGGAGGCCGTAGCGATCCTGTCCGAGATTTTGGCGCAGGTTCGTGTTTCTCCGGTAGAGGATTTCACCCCCTACCCGCGCACGCGGATCACGCTGCGCCCCCAGGGTGGGATGAGGCTGCACGTGACACCAAGATAGGCCCTTTGTGCGAATTCGCACACCACCTATGTCAATTCAAGACTTACGTGCGACAAGTTGGCAGACTACATGCAGATCCTGAAAAGGAAATTCGTCATGTCTCATGTCATCACAACCCAATCCTCCAATACCCCCCGCGTGGGCCATGTGCACCTGAAAGTGGCTGATCTTGACCGCGCAGTTGCATTCTACCGCGATGTGCTGGGCTTTGCCGAGACCGCCCGCATGGGGTCGCGCGCCGCGTTTCTCGGCGCAGGCGGCTATCACCACCACATCGGGCTGAACACATGGGAAAGCGCAGGGGGCACGCCCCCGCCTGCTGGTCATACGGGGCTCTACCACTCCGCCTTCGTCTATCCTGATCGCGCCGCGCTGGCCGATGTTGTGGCCCGCGTCATCAAGGCCGGTGTTCCCATTGATGGTGCTGCAGATCACGGCGTCAGCGAAGCGGTTTACCTGCGGGATCCGGATGGAAACGGCGTTGAACTTTACGTTGATCGCGAACCGGCCGACTGGCCTCGCGATGCGAAAGGCGCATTGGCAATGGTGAACAGCCCGCTCGATATCGCGGCCCTGCTGGCCGAAGCGTCACAAAACTGAATCAGAATCGCGGTTGTCTAAGACCTGATCGGATCGGATGTCCCGCCGGTGTTGATCATGGCCTGCGCCGTTCCCAACTCCTGCGCAGGGCCACGGTTGCCAGCATACCCCTGTTGGTTGCTTCCTGAGGCGCTCAAGCGAACCCTCGCTTGGGCGCTTTTCTTTGTCCGGACCGCTGGACGCAGGGCGCCATACTGCTAGGGTCGCTGCAAATCGCAGGAGGACCAGATGGCAACGGGCACCAATATCCGCACCTACTTTGAAGGCGTATGGCACGATGGCGACGCACCGCTGATGCGGGCGGCGGATCATGGCATGTGGCTTGGGTCCAACGTCTTTGACGGGGCGCGTGCGGTCTACGGGTTGGTGCCAGACCTCGACCTGCATTGCGCGCGGGTCAATGCCTCTGCCGAGGCGCTGATGTTGAGACCTTGGGTCAGCACTGAAGACATGGTCGCGATCGTCAAAGAAGGGTTGTCCGCCTACGCCGAGGATGCCGCCGTGTACATCCGCCCGATGTACTGGGGGATCGAGTGCGGGGCGTCCGCGATCCTGCCGGGGGACGGCAAGCCCGGCTTCGCGATCTGCCTTGAAGAAATCCCGATGCCCGCAGAAACGGCGTCCGCGACTGTGACCACCACACGTTTCCGTCGCCCCGTGATGGAAAGCGCTGTGGTCAATGCCAAGGCGGCCTGCCTTTATCCGAACAACGCGCGGATGCTCGCCGAAGCCCGCGCCAAAGGGTTCACCAACGCCCTTGTCACGGATGCCATGGGCAACCTTGCGGAAAGTGCGACGGCGAATGTCTTTCTGGTCAAGGACGGCAGCGTCTACACGCCCATTCCCAACGGCACTTTTCTGGCAGGCATCACGCGGGCGCGACATATCGAGAACCTGCGGGCCGATGGCGTCGCCGTGCACGAATGCGTGCTGAGCATGGATGACGCCCGCGATGCGGATGAAATCTTTCTCAGCGGGAACATGGCCAAGGTGACGCCTGTGACCGCGTTTGACGACATTTCCTACCAGATTGGCCCGATCACCCGCCGCGCCCGCGACCTGTATTGGGACTGGGCGCGCCGCACCGCGTGAGGCGGGCCTTCCGCCTTGCGCTGGCGTTGGGTCCGTTTGGCCTGACCTGCGCCTTCGTTGTCTGGGCCTTGTCGCAATCCCCGTTCGCGGCCCCGTTTGCCGACCGAACTACCGAACAGATCCGCGCGTCGCTGACACGTGCGATGGCGCGTGAGGTCGATCTGGCGTGGCTGCTGCCACGGGTGCAAGAAGCCCTCTTAGACGAAGACCTTGTGCAATTGGATCTGCTGTTCGGCCTGGCCAACGACCACGGCGTGGTCCTGCCTGCCGAAATGGTGGCCGAGGCTGCACGACTGGACGAAGCCGCCTCGGGCCTTTTCGCCCGTACCACGGCCTGCGGGGCCTGCGCCGTTAACATCGAAAGTTGCGAGACTTTGGCCCAACTAGGGGCCTGCGCCCTGCCGTTTGAGCTGACGCCAGCAGGCGACGTGAACGCCCTGCGTCGTGCAGGGGTGGCTTATGTGGCGGGGGATGAGGTCGACCGCCTTGATGTGGGGCTGGCCTTGGTGGGCTTGGGGGCGACGGGGGCGGTACTGGCCACCGGCGGGACCAGCTACAGCCTGAAGGCGGGGGCATCGGTGCTGCGTCTTGCCCGCCGGATGGGAACATTGACGCCCGCGTTGACCGCACGCCTGACCGGACTTGTGGGGGATGCGATACGCTGGGACCGGATGGGCGATCTTGCGCGGTTGCGGGTCGGACCCGAGGCCATGATTGATGCCGCCAAACTGGACGAATTGGCCACGATCTGCGGGGCCTTGCGGCGCACCAGTGCCAACACGTCGCTTGCGGAAACGGTTTCTTTGCTGCGCCACGTCGACACGGTAGACGATGCGGCCCGTCTCGCCCGAGTGAGTGATGCAATGGGGCCACGGACCCGTGGAGCGTTCGAGGTTCTGGGGAAATCGCGGGTGCTACGCGCTACCGTGCGCCTTGGTGATCTGGCGGTTTCGGCGGCTGCCGCCCTCTATC
>JAHDFG010000012.1:0-2915 GCA_020628265.1 Pseudooctadecabacter sp.
AAAAACCTTGAAATGCCGCGCTGCAGCATGCATATTGTTTGCAGTTGCAGAAAACGCCGGATCCTCCGGTACTCAGAATTTCAAGGAGCTATCAAATGGCTGCTAAGACCCAAGACTTCACCGCGATCATGAAAGACATGATGGGCGCATTCCCTGTTGACACCAAGGCCATGGAAGATGCGTTCAAGACGCAGACGACCCTGACTGAGAAGCTCTCCGCCGTCACCATCGACGCCGCTCAGAAGTCCACCGAACTGTCCGCCAAGTGGGCACAGGACACGCTGTCCAAGATGACCGACCTGTCCAAAGCAAAGGCCGAGCCTGCTGACTACGCCAAGTCCATGACTGACTTCGCATCCGCATCCGCCGAAGCCGCTGCCGAGCACATGGCCGCATTCGCCGAGATCGCCAAGAAGGTCCAGACCGAGACCCTCGAACTGATGATGGCCGCTGGCAAAGACATGTCCGAAGACATGTCCGCTGCTGCCAAGAAAGCAACGACCGAAATGACGGCCGCTGCAAAGAAAGCCGCTACTGCAAAGTAGGCGGACCTGACGCCAGGCACCTCCTCCTCCCTGATCCGGTGCCGACGTGAAGATGGGCACGCTGTTCCTCCCGACAGCGTGCCCTTTTTGTTTCTTTCTTTTTGCTGCAATGCGGCCTAGGCTTCTCTGCAGCGCAACAAATGCTTGGGAGGGCACCCGTTGGCCACGACATCACAACCTCTTCTGATCAAGCGGTACGCCAGCCGCCGTCTCTACAACACTGAGACCAGCGACTATGTCACGCTTGAGGATATCGCGACGTTCATTCGTGAGGGACGGGAGGTGCAGATCGTCGATCTCAAATCGGGTGATGACCTGACACGACAGTACCTGCTGCAAATTATCGCTGAACACGAAAGCCGTGGTGAAAGCGTATTGCCAGTGGATGTGCTGACCGATCTCGTGCGGTCCTACACATCACAGTCAATGTCGATCGTGCCGCAGTTTTTGGCACAGTCCTTCGAAATGCTGCAAAGCGGCCAGTCCAAGATGATGGAAAACATGGGGGCGATGAACCCGATGGCACAAATGCCAGGGTTTGAGGCCATGCGCGCGCAGCAGGAGGCGTTCATGAAGGCGATGACGGGTGGCATGATGCCCGGCGCAGGCAAACCATCTGGCAGTGACGAGAAGAGTGAAGATCTTAGCGACATAAAGGCGGAGCTGGCAGCCCTGCAGGAAAAGCTGTCGAAGCTGGGGAAGTAACAAATTTCCGGAAATTTGTTGCGCCACCAAAATTCCGGAATTTTGGTTACACCAGCAGGTGAACCGGACCGGGATCGCAGATGATGACGAAATGGGCCCGTGTGCGGATCAATCTGAAATTGCGACGCTGCACTTCGGCTGCAAAGGCAGCCACACCAACCTGTTCTTCGACGTCCACGATTTGACGCTTGATCACACCACCTGTTTCAACGGCCCGACAGCGGAACACCTGATCCAGCCAGTCCTGTCCAAGAGGGCGCGATAACGGGGGCATACGTTGCAAAGCCATATGCGATGCTTGCAGCCGCAGGGTTAATTTCCCATTAATCGGGCAAAGGAGCGCAGAATGGCCAACGCCCCCGGACGGATCACCCTGTGGAATGTCGAGGTTTTCGTAGCCACGGCGGAAGAAGCGTCCATTTCTGCCGCGGCCAAAAGGCTGGAAACGTCGCCCGCCACGGTTTCCCAGCAGCTGACTTCCCTTGAAGGTGCCATCGGGACGACGCTCTTGAACCGCTCGGCACGCCCTGTGGCGCTCACGCCGGCGGGCGAGATGTTCCTGCGGCGTGCGCATGCTATTCTGAACGAGGCCGAACAGGCGCGGGCGGAACTGGCAATGGCGGACCTGAGCCGGCTGATGCGTCTGCGCCTCGGCATGATTGAGGACTTTGACGCGGATGTGACGCCACATCTGTTGACCGATATGGCCGAGACCCTCACGTCGTGCCAGTTCCTGCTCGAGACGGGGGCATCGCATCGCTTGTTCGATCTGTTGGACACACGGGCGCTGGATGTCATTGTTGCAAGTGACATCGGGTCGGCGGCCCCGTGGATGGAAGTTCATCCATTGATGCAGGAACCTTTTGTGGCGGCCGTGCCCAAAGGCGCATTGGACGGTCGGGACGCGCAGAGAACTCTCAGACGGATGCCGTTCGTCCAGTACACCACGCGACATCATATGGGGCGGATGATCGCAAGCCATCTGGCGCGCCAGAACATCACCCTGCGGGGCCGGTTCGAGTTGGACAGCTACCACGCGATCATGGCCATGGTGGCCAGCGGGGCAGGGTGGTCGATCCTCACGCCCTTGGGGTGGCAGCGAGCGCAGCGGTTCCGCGATCAGGTGGATCTGGTGGCGCTGCCCTATGGCGAGCTGACCCGCACCATCTCACTTGTTGCCCGCAGGGACGTTCTGGGTGAGATGCCAGCCGACATGGCGGGCCGTCTGCGCCCCGCACTGCAAAACCTGATCGTCGGGCCGACCCTTTCGGCCGCCCCATGGCTCAGCGACCGGATGCGGGTTCTTTAGGCGGCTTTGTCGGCGCTGACAGATGCGGCAGCCTCGAGGATCACATCGGCAATGGCGTCGCATTCCGCAACCGTCAGCCGTGCGGGCAGACGCACGTCACAGGCACGCATCAACATGGCGCGGGTCTGTGGCAACTCCCAAGCGTGGTCCAGAAATTGCCAGTTCCAGAACGCGCGCGCGTTGTCTGTGCTTTGTCCGAAGATCTGCACCTTCAAACCCTTGTCGGCACAGGCAGCGGCAAAAGCGCTGGTTTGTGGGTCCGAAAGCCCGACCAGATTGAACTGGATGGAGTCCGGCGCACGGACCTCACCCTTCAGGGGATTGGGGACATGAAGTACAGGAGAGGTGTTCAGACG
>JAHDFG010000012.1:3015-4620 GCA_020628265.1 Pseudooctadecabacter sp.
GGCCGCCGTGTGGTCATGGTTGCGCCGGCCATCTGCCACGCGGCGGGCCAGTTCGTCCAGTTGCGGGCGGATCACAGCCGCGGCGAGGTTCGACATGCGCAGGTTATAAAGCGGAAGTTTGTTCTGCCAGCGGGCCATAGCGTCCGCAGGCACTGCGTGCTTCATCCAGGTATGTTCGTAGGCCCCCGACATGATGATGCAGCGCGCGATCAGGTCGGCATCGTCCGTGACCAGAATACCGCCTTCGCCCGCGTTCACCATCTTGTAGCTTTGGAAGCTGAAGCACCCGATGCGGCCAAGTGTACCGATGTTCTGCCCATTCCATGTGGTCCCGAGGGAGTGGGCAGCGTCTTCGATCACGGGCACGCCTGCAGCTTCGGCCAAGGTCAGGATCGCATCCATGTCCGATGTATGGCCGCGCATATGGCTGATAAGCACCGCGTCAACGCTGTCGAGCTTGGCGGTAAAATCATCCAGATTGATCCGGTAATCGTCCCCGCATTCAACCAAGACCGGAACACAGTCGGCGTGCACAATCGACGACGGGACAGCAGCAAAGGTGAATGCGGGGATCAGGACGCGGGCCCGAACAGGGAGAGCCAGCGCCTTGAGGGACAGGAACAAGGCTGCCGAACAACTGGACACAGCAAGGGCGTATTTGCTGCCCAGAAGCGCGGCAAAGTCGTGTTCCAAGAGGGAAACAGGGGCGTTTTCGGGGGCTGTGTAGCGGAACAGATCGCCGGAACTCAGCAGGCGCGCGACCTCGGCCATTGCGGCATCGGGGATGGGTTCGGCGGAGTAGACATCAGGAAGGCTTGCCATGTTTTCAGAATTCTCAAAAAGACATTTTCGATTGGCTAACATGTCTTTCGTGACAAATCCATGACAGACCGCAGGATGCGGCCTTTTGTTCTGGGCTCTGTGGCAGGTTTTGGCCGGTCAGAAACCGAGGCGGTCGCGCAGGCTGTACCATGTCATGGCAGCGGCAAGCAGCGGCGCACGCAAGGCGGTGCCGCCCGGGAAGGACGGGGTCGGCAGGCTTTCGAACACGTCAAACCGTTCGGCTTGCCCGCGCACGGCTTCGGCCATCAGTTTTCCTGCAAATCCGGAATGAGCCACACCATGACCGGAAAACCCTCCGGCACTCAGGACATTCGGCGCCACACGGGTGACCAGTGGCAACCGCGTCGGCGTAATGCCCAAGGTCCCGCCCCAGACATAGTCGATGCCAATCCCCTTGATCTGCGGGAACATCTTTTCCATGCGGTCGCGCAGGGCGGGTTCAATGTTTTGGGGAAAGCCGATGGTGTAGTTCTCGCGCCCGCCAAAGAGCAGGCGGTTGTCTTCGCTCAGACGGAAGTAGTTCACCACGAAACGGTCGTCCGCCACGGCGATGTCCTGTGCAAGCACGGCCTTTGGATCGGGCAGGGGCGCTGTAGCCGCGATAAACGAGTTCAACGGCATGGTGCGGGCGGCAACACGTCGTTCAAGGTTAGGCAGGTAGCCGTTGCCTGCCAAGATGACGAAGGGGGCTGTGACGCGGCCATGTCCGGTCGCAACGGTTGCCGGATCGCCGTGATCGATGCGGTGCACTTCGGACCGCTC
>JAHDFG010000012.1:4720-9871 GCA_020628265.1 Pseudooctadecabacter sp.
CGGTCGCAACGGTTGCCGGATCGCCGTGATCGATGCGGTGCACTTCGGACCGCTCGAAAATGCGGACGCCCGCCCGTTCGGCGGCCTTGGCCAACCCCAGCGCATACCGTAGCGGGTGAATGTGACCGGCACCCATGTCCAGAATCCCGCCCTGATAATGGGCTGATTTGACGATCTCCTGAAAGGCGTTGCGGGTCAGCGGTTGTACCGGTTGATAGTCATAGGTGCGCCGCAAATACTCGGCCTCGTCCCGCAGGTGCCGCGCCTCGACCGCGTCGTAGGCCCCATGGGCAACACCGGGGGTGTAGCGGGCGCTGGGCGCGTGCTGGGCCACACGGGCCTGCAACAGGGCTTTGGCCTCTTCGGTGAGGTCCCACAGGGCGCGGGCCCGATCCTTGCCCAGTTTCGCCGCGAGCCAGCGTTGATCTTTGTTGAACCCACTGCCGACCTGTCCGCCATTGCGTCCCGATGCACCCCAGCCCGCGCGGTGGGCCTCCAGCACGACCACGTCCAATCCGGCCTCTGCCAATTCAAGGGCTGCCATCAAACCGGTGTATCCGGCCCCCACAACGCAAACGTCGGCACGGATCTGCCCCCGCAAGGCCGGCCGTTCCGGTGGGATGTCCGCCGTGGCCGCGTACCAGCTAACCGGAAAGGTCGCAGGTCGGTCATTACGGTAAAGCGGGTTGGACATCAGGGTTCCTCCCGCAGATCGTAGTAAGTCAGGCCGTAGTATTCTGTGCGCCTGTCATAAAGCCTCGTTTCCTCAACGTAGATGCCATCGACCTTCAGGAAAAAGCAGTCGACGCAGGAGGATTGCAGACGGTCCTGAACGAAACGCTCGAAATCCTCGTCGACGTTGAACCTACGCGTCGTTGCTTCTGTGATGGCATCCAGTGCCGTGGCCGGAAGCTCTGAAATCCCGTCGATAGTGATACGAACGCTGTGAAACTGGGCATGAGGAAAGGAGATCGGGACGCCACCGGCCGTGATCGGTTGCCCATTGTCCATATCGGCCACCAGTGCCCCACCAAGCGGATTGATCACGATCGGGCCGAGTTCTGCGCCCTCGGGGATATGGGGTGTCACGGCGGCGCGAATTGCGTCGCGATGTGCGACCTGATCAAAGGTCTCACCGGTCTGTTGCACCACGGTGGGCAGGCTGAGTGTCAGGCTGGGCGTCAGACGCTCCTGAGGAAAATCGCGGCGGGGCCGGTGGTCCAGCAGCATGAAGTCCGCGCTTTCGCTGATCGTCAGAATCGCGTCCAGATAGGTCTGATAGTCATCGAAGCTGTCGCGGATCACGTCGTAGGGATGCGTGTGCTCCAGCAGATCGGCGTGATCGACATCAGGGTTATCCGCGAAACTGCCACAAGCGGTGTTGGTGCAAGAGACGGAAGCGATCATAAGGTCGTCACGGTAGACCTCGACCACCGTTTCATTCGGGGGCGCGCCGAACAGGGTCAGCGCAAAGCTGCCCGCCGCCTGACCGGTTGTCGTGGTTGTGTTCACATAGACAGCATCGGCGGCGGCACGCAGGACGGATTGGTCACGGATGATCTGAGGACGACCGCGCCCATCCTGAAACAAGACAACTGTGATCTCGCCTTGATCGAAGTCGACATCGCGCAGGTAGTACAGTTTGTCGGCTTCGGGCGAGGCAACAGGGGCAGGGGCGGTGGTCTGGTCCGGCGAGACGGTGATTTGCGTCACGTCGGCTTCGGTGCCGCGGGCGAGAAAGAAGGCAAGGACTGCCACCAGCCCGCCCAAAGCCAACACCGCGATGAAGGCCGTGCGGATCATACGTTCAACAGCAGGTGTTCGCGCTCCCACGGGCTGATGACCTGCAGGAATTCTTCGTACTCGGCGCGTTTCACGATGGAATAGACGCGGGCGAAATCGGGCCCCAGGACGTCGTGCATCGCGGTGTTTTCGTCAAAGAGATCCAGCGCCGACCAAAGGCCCTGCGGCAGCTCGCCTTCGCCTTCGTAAGCATCGCCCTTGGCCTGCTTGTCGGCCCACAGACCTTGTTTGATCCCAAGATAGCCACAAGCCAGCGAGGCGGCGATGCACAAATAAGGGTTGCAATCCATGCCCGCCAGTCTGTTTTCGATCCGTCGCGCTTCGGGGCTGGACAGCGGCACCCGAAGGCCCGTGGTGCGGTTGTCGCGGGACCATTCCAGATTGATGGGTGCTGCGTGATCTTTGACATAACGCCGGTAGCTGTTCACGTAGGGCGCCATCACAGCCACGACCGAGGGCAGGTGGGTCTGGAGCCCGCCGATGAACTGGAAAAACGCATCCGTCTCACCACCTTGGGGGCCGGTGAAGATGTTCTTGCCGTCCTCATCAAGGATCGAATGGTGGATATGCATGGCGCTGCCCGGCTCGCCCTCAATGGGTTTGGCCATGAAGGTGGCAAAGCAATTGTGCTTCAGCGCAGCCTCGCGCAGCAGGCGCTTGAAGAAAAAGACCTGATCCGCCAGCTCCACCGGATCGCCGTGGTTGAGGTTGATCTCAAGCTGGCCCGCGCCGCCTTCCTGTGTGATGCCGTCAATCTCGAACCCTTGGATTTCGGCGTATTCATAGATGTCATCAATGACGGGGCCATAGTCGTCCACGGCGGTCATCGAATAGGCCTGACGGGCCGCGGCAGGGCGACCCGAACGCCCGATCATCGGCTCGATGGGTTTGGCGGGGTCCGTGTTGGGCGCCACAAGGAAGAATTCCATTTCCGGTGCGACGACGGGTGTCCAACCCTCTTTGGCGTAGAGATCAACAACCCGTTTCAACACGTTGCGGGGCGAAAACCCGATGGGCTTGCCCTTGCGATCAAAGGCATCATGGATGACCTGCAGGGTTCCGTCTTCGGTCCAAGGCGCAGCAGTTGCGGTGCTGTAGTCCGGCTTCAGGATCATGTCTGGCTCGGTAAAACCCTCGTCGCCCGCAGCCTCACCCCAGCCGCCTGTGAGCGTCTGAAAGAAGATCGATTCCGGCAGATGGAACTGGGTTTGCTTTTCCCATTTTGCGGCGGGCACGGCCTTGCCCCGCGCAATGCCGGGCAGGTCGGAGATCATGCATTCCACTTCGTCCAGACGGTTGGCGTCCAGATAGTCTCGTGCGGCCTGAGGAATGTCGTCTGTCCAACTCATAGGGTCCGCTCCTTGAAGAAGCGTCCGATTTGGGACGCGAGTTGCGCGTTCGAATTCTCGCGCCCGAGGTTGGCTTTTGCCGTTTCGATCAGATCGGGCGGAACGGAACCAGCGCGTGCGTCGATCAGGCCCTTGATCATGGGATCACCAAACTCGGGATGAGCCTGCACCGTGAAAATGCGGTTGTCGTAGACAAGTGCCGCATTCTGACAAAAGCTGTTGCTTGCCAGAACATCCGCGCCCTCAGGTTTTTGCGTCACCTGATCCTGATGCCATGCGTTCAGGGCGATTTCGGCCCCACGCCAGTCATAGGTCTGACGCCCAACAGCCCAGCCGCCCTCGAACTTTTCGACCGTGCCGCCAAGGGCCTGCGCGATGATCTGGTGCCCAAAGCAGATACCCACGAGCGGACGGCCCGCGGCATAGACATCGCGGATCAGCGATTCCAAAGGGGGGATCCACGGGTGGTCTTCGTAGGCCCCGTGTTTGGAGCCTGTGATCAGCCAGCCGTCGCAATCCTCCGGCCCGTCGGGGAAGTCCCCGTCCACGACGCAGAATGTCTCGAACGTGAACTCCTGACCGTCGAGAAGACGCATAAAGAACGTGTTCACGTCACCAAGTTCGTCCTGCACCTCTTCAGGGGCGTGGCCGGTTTGCAGTATGCCGATTTTCATGGAGCACCAGTGATTGTTTGATGTCAAATTACGCGGCGATGGAGCGGCACACAAGCGGTGGATTGTGAGGCTGGTCGGCCCTCCGGGGGGAGTTGTAATGGCCAAGATGAAGAAGGGGCGCGTTAACCTTAATTTTCGGTAACGGTGTCAGACCGTATCGAGGTAAAGGTCGATGCGTTCTTCGTCGCTGAGGGTCGCGAATTCCTGCGCTTCCTGTCGTTTTGTCGCCACAAGATTGCGGATCAATTCGGCGGGGAAGATACGGGCGATGGTCGGGTCCGTTTCGAATGCGTCGATGGCGTCGCCCCAAGCGGTCGGCAGTTGCGGCAGGTCCTGATCATAGGCGTTGCCTGTGATCGGGGCCGCGGGCATTTGCGCGTCTTCGAGACCGGTGAGGGCCGCACCAAGGACGGCGGCCAGCATAAGGTAGGGGTTCACATCGCCGCCCGCAACGCGATGTTCGATCCGGCGGGCTTGAGGTGCACCACCGGGCACCCGAATGGCCGCCGTGCGATTTTCGTAAGCCCAGCAAATCGACGTGGGTGCGTGGGCACCGGGCACCAGACGGTCGTAGGAATTACCATGGGGGGCCATGATCAAAGCCGACGGTCCAAGGGCCTTCAGGCAGCCGGCAATCGCGTGGTGCAGGGCGTCTGTGCCTTCGGGGCCACCATTGTCGAAGATGTTGCGCCCTTCTTCATCAAGGATTGAGAAGTGCACATGCATGCCGTTGCCGGAATAATCGGGGTAGGGCTTGGCCATGAAGGACGCGGCGAACCCGTGCTGACGTGCAAGCCCGCGCACCAGCAGTTTGAACAGCCATGCATCATCGGCGGCTTTCATTGCTGGACCGTGGCTGAGGTTGATTTCGAATTGGCCGAGGCCTGCTTCCGAGATCGCTGTTTCCGTGGGGATGTCCATGGCATCCGCGCCGTCGTAAAGCGCGGTGAAGAACCCGTCGAAAGCATCAAGAGCCCGCAATGAGAGGATCTCAGCGCCCGGCCGGCGTTTGCCGGAGCGGGGAGAGGGGGGCACGCGCAGATCGGTGCCACTGTCGTCCACGAGGTAGAACTCAAGCTCGGTGCCAACGATGGGTGTCAGCCCTCGGGCCGCGTAGCGTTGGAGGACCGCGTTCAGTGCATGACGCGGATCGCCATCGAACGGACGTCCGTCTTCGCGAAACATCCACATTGGCAGCACTGCTGTCGGCGTCTCTAACCAAGGCATCGGCAGAAAGCCACGGTCTGTGGGCAGGGCGATGCCGTCGGGATCACCCGCTTCGAACACCAGCGGGCTGTTGTCGATATCCTCGCCCCAGATGTCGA
>JAHDFG010000012.1:9971-15739 GCA_020628265.1 Pseudooctadecabacter sp.
TCACCCGCTTCGAACACCAGCGGGCTGTTGTCGATATCCTCGCCCCAGATGTCGAGATTCAGAACCGAGAGCGGAAAGCGTGTCCCGTCCTCAAGGGTCTTTTGGGCAAAACGGGCGGGAATGCGTTTGCCGCGGGCGACCCCGTTCAGGTCGGCGGCGGCGACGCGGATTGCTTTAATGTCGGGGTTCTCATGTTGCCATGTCATCGGATTACCTGCGGGCGGAAACGGAATTTGCGGCGGGCCTCTTGCGGCAGATGGCGGTTCAGGCGTCGCCCGATGCGGCCCATGGTCCAGATAATGACCAGCGTCACGAGGATGAAATACATGGCCAGAATAGGATAGGGGATGAACGGGTTGAACGTCTTGTCCGCAAAGTAGTTGGCGTAATAGAGGGCGTCACCTCGTTGCTGCCATGCCGGAAAGCCTGAGAAGAAGACAAGCGTGGTGGAGTGGAACAGGAAAATCGCCTCGTTCGTATAGGCGGGCCACGCCAGCCGCAGCATGGTGGGCCAGACCACGCGGCGAAAGCGCGGCCAGCCGGACAGCCCGTAGGCATCAGCGGCCTCTGTGTCGCCCTTGGGGATCGACTGTAGCGCGCCGTAGAAGATTTCGCCCGAGTAGGCTGCGGTGTTCAGGAACAGAACGATCAGCGCCCCCAGCCACGCAGAGGTGAAGGGATCGAAGAACGGGTAATGTGTCTTCAGGCTGAGAAAGAAAAAGTAGCCAAAGAAGAACTGGATGAAGAGGGGCGAGCCTCGGAACAGGAAGATGAACCATTCAGCCGGTTTGCGCAGCCAGCGGTTCTGACTGGCCTTGCCAACGGCGAGGGCTGTGGCAAGGCCAAAGCCGGAGATCAGCGCAACGATGCCGAAGTAGACATTCCAGATCATGCCCGACCCGATCAGCGTGAATTGCTGGCAAAGCGTGTAGTCGCCCCGTGGCAGCAGCCGTTCGCCGTAGCCGATGGAGCGGAAGGCGTAGTCCGCAATGGTCTCAAGACAGCTCATGGCGTGCTCCAAAATTCTGGAATTTTGGAGGGGCTGAACAAATTTCTAGAAATTTGTGTCATGCGGCGGCCTTTCGTTGGGCTTCGCCGCCCGCTGTAGCTTGGCCGCGCGTGAGCCTGCGCATCAGGCGGGCCAGCACGACCTCGGACACGCGCGTCAGGCCGAGGTAAAAGACCAGAAGCACAAGGAAGTACCACATCCGCCAGTCCCCATGGGGGTAGTCGGTGAAGCGTTCCCCCTTGATGCCTCCCAGTTCGCGGGCCCAGTAAACGATGTCCTCGACGCCCAGCAGGAACAGCAACGGGGTGGCCTTTGTCAGCACCATCCAAAGATTGCCCAGACCGGGCAGGGCATAGACCCACATTTGTGGCACGACGATGCGCCAGAACGTCTGGCGGCGCGTCATGCCGTAGGCCTCAGCCGTTTCGAGCTGGGCCTTGGGGACCGCCCTCATGGCGCCAAACAGGACGTTGGCAGCGAAGGCACCGAAAACAATCGCGAAGGTCAGCACGGCAAGGGAGAACCCATAGGCCTCATGCACCCATTGGGGGGCGTTGCCCAAGGGCAGTTTGGCCTCTGCACAGACGATGAAGTCGGTGCCTTGCCGGATCGGGTCCGTCCAATCGGGACATTTCACGTGGTGGCGGATGTACTCGAACGCCTGATCCAGCGCGATGACGAAGAAGAGAAAGAATGCAATGTCCGGCACGCCGCGCACGATGGCGATGTAGCCTTTGCCGAACCATGACAGCGGCGCGATCCGTGAGCGGGCGGCCATGGCCCCGCCAAACCCGAAAGACAGCGCCAAGGGGGCGGTGATCGCCAGCAGCAACAACACTGTGCCGAACGACACATAGAAATTCATGTGTTTGCCCGTCGTCAGATAACAGGACATCCACTTGAAACCCTCTAGGGTGCTGGGATCGGCGCAATATTGGAAAATGGGGGCACCCGTTCAGGCGAGAATGGAAAGGCGCGGGCACCTGAGCACCCGCGCCCCGAGAGCGGCTTACCAGGTAGAGGCCACTTCCCACTTTTCGATCATGGCGTTCAGCGTGCCGTCTTCCTTCATGGAAGTGATCGCTGCATCAAAGGCTGCGCGCAGTTCACCGTCGCTTTCACGTAGCCCCATGCCGACGCCGCCGCCGATCATTTCTTCACGCTCCAGCATGACCAGATCGCCATTGGTTTCCATTGCGGTCATCAAGAAGGATTTGTCGGCCAGAACGGCGTCCGCCTCGCCTGCGACAACGGCCGCAACAGTTTCTTCGGGCGTTGCGAATTCAACCAGCGTCCAGCCTGCTTCCGCGATGAAAGCCGCCTGAATGGTGCCGGTCTGGGCTGCGATCACGCCGCCTTCGACATCGAGGCTGCCGTCCATGGCAAGGTAGGAGGATGGATCGGGGGGTGTGTAGGCTTGGGTGAAGTCGATGACTTCATCGCGCTCATCCGTGATCGACATGCCGGCGATGATCGTGTCGTAGTTGCCGGAGGTCAGGTTCGGGATGATGCTGTCCCATTCGTTGGTGACCCACTCGCAGGTCAGCTCGGCACGGGCGCAAAGCTCATCGCCCAACTCACGCTCGAAGCCGTCCACTTCGCCTGCGTCGTTGATGAAGTTCCACGGGGCATAGGCGCCTTCGGTGCCCATGCGCACGACGGAATGGCCGTCCGCCATCGCCATGCCAGCGGTGAGTGCGACCGCTGCGGTTGTGAGAATCAGGTTTTTCATTTTGGTCTCCCAGTTGTGATTGACGGAATCTATTAAGTTAAGGCGGCGGGGTCCATGCATCTTGCGATGACGTCACCGTCACCCGCCCCCAGCCATTTGGTGTGAAGCCTGTCCAATGTGCCATCTGCTGAAATCTCGGCCAGCAGCGCGTCGAGGTCCGTCAGCAATTGCGGCGCGGTTTCGGCCACGCCCAAAACGGACCCGCCTGAGAAGGTCGGGTATTCCCCAACAGCAAACAGCCCGCCCCTTGTGGCTGCATCGTCCTGCATGTTTTGCGACCCGAACACGACGTCGATATCGCCTGCGATCAGCGCATCGAGTGCGGCCTCTTCCGTCGGGAAGGGCACCGTTGCTCGGTTCGCTTTGGACAGGGCGGATTCGTAAAGCGAGCCGACCAAGACGCCGATCCGCGCGTCGATCAGGTCAACGCTTTCGGTCGTGGCCATAAAGGTGCCCACATCATCGCCCCCGCGCACGTAGGGACAGGTGAAATCAACGATGGCATCCCGTTCTGTGGAATAGCCGAACCCTCCGGTGACCACGTCCACATCGCCCCGCGCCAAGGCCTGAAAGATGTCGTCCATCGGTAGGTCGACCCAGGTGCAGTCATAGCCCCCACGCAGACAAATCTCGTCCACAAGATCCTTGTCCAGACCGGCGGCCTGAGGTGTGGCGGGATCGAAGATATAGGGGGGGTAATGCCCACCCGTCGCAATCGTCAGCTCCTGTGCGGCGACCCCGCCAGCACAGAATGTCAAAGCGAACGCCAGCTCCCTCATGCAGGGACCGTCGCAGATAGAAACCCGCGCAGACGTTCTGATTTGGGCGCATTGAAGATGTCCGCAGGCGAGCCTTCTTCTTCGATCCGGCCTTGGTGCAGGAACACCACGTGATCCGAGATATCATGGGCCATGCGCATGTCATGGGTCACCACCAGCATGGTGCGCCCTTCTGCCGCCAAGTCTTTGATAACTTTCACGACTTCCTGTTCCAGCTCGGGATCAAGGGCCGAGGTGGGTTCGTCAAACAGCAGGGCTTTGGGTTCCATGCACAAGGCCCGCGCGATGGCAGCCCGCTGTTGCTGACCACCGGACAGTTGTGCCGGATAGACATCGCATTTGTCACCGATCCCGACTTTCTCAAGGTATTTGCGCGCGCTGGCCTCAACCTCTGCCTTGTCGCGTTTGAGGACCGTCACCGGCGCCTCCATCACGTTTTGCAGGATCGTCATATGGGCCCACAGATTGAACTGCTGGAAGACCATAGACAGGTTGGTGCGGATGCGGATCATTTGGGCGCGGTCGCCGGGATGCCGTGCGGCCCCGCTGCCTTTCCATGTCACAGGTTCACCGCAAAACAGGATATCGCCCTGTTGACTGTCTTCCAAAAGATTGGCGCAGCGCAGCAAGGTCGACTTGCCGGAACCGGATGATCCGATGAGGCTAATGACATGGCCTTGGGGGGCCGAAATATCGACGCCCTTGAGGACTTCAAGATCGCCGTAGGCCTTGTGCAGATTGCGGATTTCGATGACAGGATCGGTCATGGGGCCTCGGGATTGTTGACCAAGCGAGTAGGGCGCAAATCGAAAGCGATTGCAATTCCCCTTTATGGCGCGTGGGGCAGCGGAATGTCGTAGGCGGCGTCGGGGAGCGTCAGTAAGCCGTGCATGTGTATGGCTGCCGCATCCTCGGCCGAGATGGCCGACAGCGCCTCGTGCAGGGCAGCGCGGATCGGGGCTGGATCGTTCTGTTTCGCAGTGACGAACGTCATCCCGGGGCTCAGAATCGTGCGTCCGACGACCCGCAACTCTGCAACAGCTGGCTCATGGGCCTGAAGCATTTTCCAGGTCACAGCATCAATCGCCGCCAGATCGGCCTTGCCACTGGCCACCGCGCGGGCGCTGTCGACGTGCGCACCGGTGCGCATCGTGCTGTGCACCTGCAACCCCTGTTTGGCCAGCGTGGCAAGGGGCGCACCCCAACCGGACTGAGATAAGGCATCGTTGTAAGCGAAAGTGCCCAAGGCGGCGGGCGCCAGCCCCTGTGCCGCGCGCTCTTCCCGCACAATGAACACACTGTGGTAATAGCCCGCAGGCGTATCGGTCAGCCCGAAATCAACATTGGCGACCCGCGTCACGCGATCCCTGAACCGCGCGCGGTAAGGCAGATTGCAGATTTGCCCCAAAAGGAGGTCCGGATGGGCCCAAGTCTCATCATAGGCCGTATCGCGATCCAAAGCATCTGGCCCGCGTCCCAGCGCCTCCCGAAAGGCAGCATAGAACGCATCGTGAGCGGCCCGGTTTTCGGGCCGGTCGTACATCGGCAATGCGGCGATCATGCGCCCGACATCACCCTTTTGCGGGCCTTGTGACTGTCTTGGTCGCTGACGCCCAACATGGGCGCAACCATCCGCAACAGCGCATCTTCCGTCTTGTCCCGTACTCCGTCGGCCAGAACAACGGACCAAAGGGCCTCGATCACAGCTTCGCGGTCTTCATATGGTACGGCATCCTTGATCGCCCGCGTAAAACGCACGGTGTCGGGGGCTTCCGCTTCCGCCACTTCGCATTGTGCCCGAAGGTCAGCAGCGCCAGCAGAATCCAGCCCGTAGCGCGACATTAAAACCGCATCAATTTGGGCCATTTCGTCCGCGTCATACGACCCGTCAGTCCGCGCAATGCGAACCAGCAAAGCACCCAGCGCAAGGCGCGCATCATCATCGGTCAGGGGGGCAGGGTCGGGAGCGGTCAGCCGCTTGAATAAATCACCAAACATGTGCCGGATATAGGCAGCGCTGTCTCGAAGGCCAACCCCTCAATGCCCTGCGCAGTCAGTCGCGCAGGTTTGCGGCGTCCTCAGGGCTTAACCCGAAAGCCTCGGATGTGATTGCGATGACCTGTTGCTCGCGCTCATGCCGTTGACCATCCGCATCCGCAACGGTCCATAGGGCCCGCACAAAGGCATCACGTTGGTCCTGTCCCACGGCATCCGTCAGAATATGGGCCAACTCGCCCGTGTCCGGCAT